>JAQSXD010000301.1 GCA_029266295.1 Bacillota bacterium
AATTTTTAAAATCCAATTTGTATGAGTACTATGACAAGAGAGAAAACAAAACCGTTCCGTTGTTTGAGAATATGAATGCCTATGAAGGACTCGTGCTGGAGTATGAAAGCTGGGGACTGAATCCCTTTTCCAAACAAATTCTCTTGGTCCATGGCCATCAGGTAGATGATTTGAACAGCAGCTTTTGGAAAGTAAGCAGATTTCTAGTGCGATATCTCTGGAGACCGTTGGAATTATTCGGTGTCACGAATCCTACCAGCCCTGCGCAGAACCAGGAAAAAAAAGAAATTGTAGGAAAACGGCTGACGGAGTGGGTCGTAAAGGAAAATCATATGCTAATTGGAGGGCATAACCATCGTCCGATGTTCCCAGAAATGGGAGAGCCGCTGTATTTTAACGATGGAAGCTGTGTTCATCCGCAGTTTATTACTGGGATTGAAATAGACAGGGGGGAGATTGCTCTCGTGAAGTGGGGCGTCAAAGTTAGGCAGGAAGGAAGCTTATATGTTGGAAGGGATGTAATAGCAGGTCCAAGAAAGCTAAGAGATTTCTTTATAACAAAAAGAATCTTTGAAACCTGCTCTCTTAAGGATCTGGGATGATGCCATCAATGCTTCATGATCTAGATTAGTATTTTTCTCGCATTCGTGCGTTATATTCCCCGCCGGAGTACGATCCTTCGGCGGGGGTTCTGTTCGTGATTGTTTCATAGAATTCGATTTTGATTTGTGTCAACCGTAGGAGCCAGCGCATAGTATAGAGTAATAGGGGATGCGTGGGAGGTAATATTTCCAATGATTGATCAGACCATAGAACTCATGTATGACACGATGTCGAAGCCGCCTGTAGTCTGTGCCCATTTAGAAGGCAGCTCTGAAATACATAAACTTGTAGGAGACGTTTATCTCTATCCTTTTCTTGAAGGCACCCTGCTTGTGGCTGATGTAGAGGGAATTCCCTTTTCGGGGTTTTATGGATTTCATATCCATCAGCATGGACCATGTATCATGGGAGAGGGCTATACAGGATTTCATGATGTTGGAGGGCATTTCTCACTCAATCCGGATGCGCCTCATCCTTACCATTCCGGAGATCTTCCAGTCCTGATGTCCTTTTATGGTCATGCATATATGATTGTTTACACAGACCGCTTCACCCCAGAACAAGTGCTCGGGAGGGCGATGATCATTCATGAGTGGCCGGATGATTATAGAACACAACCAACAGGTAACGCAGGACAGCATATCGGATGCGGAACTTTTTTCCCGTGCTGCTTTGAGCCGAAAGAATATATGGGCGGAATGCAAGGCTTCCCTTTAGGAGAACGAGTTGGTATTCCGCGGGAAGCCGTTCCCCAAGAAGCCGTCCCACTGGTTCCCCAGCCGATCGGTCCGCCGGGAGCACCCCCTGTGGCACCATCACTAAGCGGACCCACCGGGGGCTTGCCGAGTTCAGTACCCAGTCCCATTCCTGGCATCATGCCTCCCAACAGTTCCACAGGAACCATCCCCGGCATCATGCCCCCAGTTAGCTCCACGGAAGGGCTGTCTGGCACATATCAACCGCATCATAGCGGTGCGCAGGAACATACTCAGGCAAGGTACTACAACCGATTCTGCGAATCATACCAGCTAATTTATTAAATTTATCCGCTGGCCTACTGCCGTCAAAACCGGCGGTTCCCTATAGAAAACCCCGCAGTACGCTATGTCCCGCGGGGTCTTCATTTCTACATCGTTTTTAATTCTTTTTGTTCTCTTCGGAGTCTGGATTTTCTTTTAAAGTCACCAGCTCCTGTTCGGTGAGAATCTTCGATTTTGACACCAGATGCTTGCAGGTATCACACATATAACCTACGGTACCGCAACCGGAGATCCGTTCCAGTTTATTCCCGCAGTCAGGGCAATAATAATCTTCCATAATAATCTCCTTTCCAAACGTCGATCATAAAGTGGTGGGTTCAACATCTATCATACCAGTATTTTTTCAGACAGGCTATATATCATGTAAATGAATCTGTGATAGGACGAGAAAAAAGACAAGGGGGTGAGATTTATCGTCATCACCGTGTATGCGGAGCAAATTGCAGAAAAGAGCTGATCCTTCCAGTGGTATGCTCCCAGTGGTAGGATTAGCTCTTCTTTCGACGAGACGAGAGGCATTTCCGCCTCGTAATAATTAAAACGAATAAGAATGTTATACTTTATGTTAGGGGGCGCAGCCGACGATCCCAGGTGTGATCTGGCGGGCGCCCCCATTGCTATTGTATTAATACCTTTTTTCGCGGCAATAAACGTTTATGCACTTATCCGGGGGCGGGCAGCATCTTCTTTCGCGATGACATCCACAGCCGCCGCCTCCTCCATAGTTATTCCATCCACAGCTTCTGCCGGCGATAAAGCCTAACACTAATGGGAAAAAACAATACATAGCTTCAACCTCCATTCTGTTAGTTTAATATATGCAGTATATAGATAATTGTTGAATGTTTCCTGGAATCGTCTTATGATAATTCTGAGGTGATTGAATTGAAAAAAACAGCAGTTGTTTATCGTTCCAAATCAGGTTTCACGGAAAAATATGCAAAATGGATTGCCAAAGCAGTTGACGCCGATCTGCTGGAGGCAAAAAAAATAAAAGCGGAAGACCTATTACCGTATCGTACCATCGTTTACGGAGGAGGATTATATGCGGTGGGGATCAACGGTCTTTCGCTGATTACAGACAATCTTAAGCAGCTCAAAGATAAAAAAATCATTGTATTTGGGGTATGTGCCTCTCCTTGTCGGCCGGAAATTGTTGCGCAGGTAAGAAATAAAAATCTCATTGCCGATCAGCAGGACGTAATTGAATTTCATCTTTTAAGAGGGGGATTTGACAAGAACAAGCTTACCTTCGTAGATCAAATACTAATGCAGATTTTAAAGCTTAGCTTAAAGAAGAAAAAAGAATTGACGCCGGATGAAAGGGGTATGCTGAATGCATATGAGCTTCCGGTGGACTTTACTGCCGAGAAGCAGATTCTGCCAATCGTCGAAAGTGTACTGCAGGGTTGACTTTGGCCTGTGGCCATTATATAATCATTTCATAACATAATAACGGGCTTCATTACTGACGGATAATTGTGGATTACCACAGGGGAATGAAGATCTGTGCTGAGCCGACCGTCTGGGCAATATTTGGTGATACCGAATGTTGCTCTTTTTTTATTTGTACTGTAGAAATCTACCAATTTCTAGGGCATTGCTGGTACTGAAAAGTACATTCACAGACAATGAGAATAAAAAGAGAGCTGTGTATCGTCAAATATTTTCGTTTTTTTGGAGGACACGCAAGCATGATTTTTACAGAATGGAATGGTTTTAAAGATGGAAGCTGGATGGGGGAAATCAACGTCAGAGACTTTATACAGACAAACTATACTCCTTATGAAGGCAGTGAAGCGTTTTTGAGTGGGCCCACAGAGAGAACCAATGTGCTGATGAAAAAACTGAACCGCCTCTTTGAGCTGGAGCAAGAGTTTGGAGGGATATTGGATATCGACACCGAAACAGTTAGTTCCCTCACCAATTATAAGCCGGGTTATCTAGATCAGGACAGAGAAATCATCGTCGGTCTGCAGACGGACCGACCCTTGAAAAGAGGTGTGAATCCTTTTGGCGGAGTTCACATGACGAAACAAGCCTGCGAGGCGTATGGGTATCGCCTTTCGGAAAAGGTGGAGAACGAATTCCAATATCGAACAACACATAATGACGGGGTATTCCGTGTATATACTGATGAAATCAAGGCTGCAAGAAAAAGCGGAATCATCACCGGGCTGCCGGATGCTTACGGAAGAGGACGCATTATCGGTGATTACAGAAGGGTATCTCTTTATGGAGTCGATTTGCTAATTGAAAATAAGAAAAAAGACAAAGAACTGCTGGGTCAGCGGGAAATGGATGCGGACAACATCCGTCAGCTTGAGGAATTGTATCAGCAGATTAATTTTCTGAAGAAGCTTAAAGAAATGGCAGCGATGTATGGATTTGATATTTCCAGGCCTGCAGCAGATGCGAAAGAAGCGGTGCAATGGTTGTATTTTGCTTATCTGGGTTCTATTAAGGAACAGAATGGCGCAGCTATGAGCCTTGGACGTGTCAGCACCTTTCTTGATATTTATTTTGAACGAGATTTGGAGGAAGGGAAGCTGAACGAAGCGGGGGCTCAGGAGATTTTAGACGATTTTGTGATGAAGCTTCGGATGGCAAGACATCTAAGGACACCTGACTATAATGAACTCTTTGCGGGAGACCCTATGTGGATTACTGAAGCGGTGGGCGGGATGGGGGAAGACGGCAGAACGCTCGTTACAAAGACCTCCTACAGACTCCTGCATTCGCTATATAATCTTGGTTCTTCCGCCGAGCCGAATCTTACCATATTATGGTCTGACAAACTGCCGCCCAGCTTTCAGCGGTTTACTGCCAAGGTGTCCTGCGATACCGATGCGCTCCAATATGAAAATGATGATGTGATGCGTCCCGATTTCGGTGATGATTATGCTATTGCATGCTGTGTTTCCGCTATGAAGGTAGGTAAGGATATGCAGTTTTTCGGAGCGAGGGCCAATCTGCCAAAACTGCTTCTCATGAGTCTGAACGGAGGACGTGACGAACGGACGGGTGTTCAGGTGGCACCGGCTCAGGAGCCGTATACGGGCGAAATCCTCAAGTACGAAGAGGTAATCGAAAAGATGGAATACTACCGACGTTGGCTGGCGAAGACATACGTCAGTGCCATGAACATCATTCACTATATGCATGATAAATATGCCTACGAGAAAACCCAAATGGCGCTGCACGATACGGAGGTTCATCGCTATATGGCCTTTGGCATTGCAGGCATGTCGGTTCTTGCAGACTCGCTTTCCGCAATGAAATATGCAAGTGTAAAGGTTGTCAGGGACAGCAGTGGGTTAATTGTTGATTTTGAAACCACAGGTGAGTATCCCTGTTTCGGAAATGATGATGACCGCGTAGATGCCATCGCCCAGGAACAAGTGAAACTCTTTGTGGAGGAACTAAAAAGAAATAAGACGTATCGGAACGCAGAACACACGCTTTCCGTACTGACCATCACCTCGAATGTTGTGTATGGCAAGAAAACAGGTGCGACACCTGACGGAAGGGAAGCGGGAGCACCCTTTGCTCCAGGCGCAAACCCCATGCATGGAAGAGAGAAAAGCGGCGCGCTTGCATCTTTAAATTCTGTTGCAAAGATTTCCTATGGCGAC
>JAQSXD010000302.1 GCA_029266295.1 Bacillota bacterium
TTTCGGTTATCCGGGCGGTCAGATCATGCCCCTCTATGACGCTTTATACGATTATCAGGACAGAATCAAACATATCTTAACCAGCCATGAGCAGGGGGCGACCCATGCAGCGGACGGTTATGCCAGGTCCACTGGGAAGGTAGGCGTATGCTTTGCAACCAGCGGTCCGGGGGCGACGAATACCGTTACTGGAATCGCCACCGCATATATGGATTCCAGTCCGATGGTAGTAATTACCGGTCAGGTCCCTATCAATCTCATCGGAAAGGATTCCTTTCAGGAAGTCGATATTGTTGGAGTTACGCTTCCGATCACCAAGCACAGCTTTTTCTGCAGAACGGTAGAGGAACTTGCTCCAAATATCAGAAATGCTTTTAAAATTGCGGCGAGCGGACGGCCTGGGCCGGTGCTGATTGACGTGCCGAAAAATCTTATGGTAGAGCTTGGCGAATATGATGCCAGCCTTCCCATGGAGGTTGAACGATGCTGTCCGCCTGCCGATTTGGATTTAATTCGTTCCATTGCTGATGAAATCAATGCCGCTGAGAAACCGGTAATCTACGCCGGTGGAGGGGTGATTATCGCGGACGCTTCGGAAGAATTAACGCAGATCGCGCATGCTTCTGACATACCGGTTATTACGACGCTCATGAGCATGGGCTCTTTCGATAGAAGGGACCCCCTTTCTCTGGGAATGGTCGGAATGCATGGACAGAAAGAAGCAAACATGGCTGTTCACCACAGCGATTTGATCATAGCCGTGGGTGCACGCTTCAGCGACCGTGTTACAGGAGATACAACCCGTTTTGCCCGGGGCGCAAAGATTGTACATATCGATATTGATCCGGCTGAGTTTGGAAAAAATATGAGATATGACTACTGCGTCCGCTGTGATGTGAAAAGCGCTTTGCAGTTATTGCTGCCGCTCATTCAGAAAACAGGGCGGAAAGAATGGAACGAACGGATCGATACCTGGAAAAAAGAAAAAACAGCTAACTCACAGAAACTCGATCCCGATACGATCTTTGATTCGATCAATGAGGTCCTGGGCGATGATGTAATTATTGCCACGGATGTTGGGCAGCACCAGATGTGGACCGCACAGAAGTGGCCGTTCCGAAAACCGAGGACCTTTATCTCTTCAGGAGGCTTGGGTACCATGGGCTTTGGACTGGGAGCGGCGATTGGGGCACAGATCGGAAATCCCGGAAAAAGGGTGGTTCATATCAGCGGAGACGGCAGTTTTCGTATGAATCTCAACGAACTTGCCACGGTATCGTCTCAAAAGCTGCCGATCATTTCTATCATCCTCAAAAATCATACCCTGGGAATGGTGCGGCAGTGGCAAAAACTGTTTTTTTCTCAGAGATATTCCGCGACTGACTTGCCTGATGTGATCGAATATGATAAACTTGCATCAGCGTTCGGTCTTGACGGATGCCTCGTAAGGGAAAGGGATGAGCTGGTTCGGGCTTTGGAGGAAGCAAAGAAGTCTGGCCGGGGAACGGTCATCGCATGCGAAATCTTTATCGATGAGAATGTGGCACCAATTGTACCTCCGGGAGAAGCCATCAACAATCAATTGCTTACAGAAACGTTGGTGTAAAATAATTGAGTCTAAAACAAGAGAAAGAATATATTAAAAATCAAGAGGCGGAGCATTTTTCCGCCTCTTTGAATCATGCTGCGAAAAGAGACGCAGACCGAGTTCGGATATTTGTCCGAATCAATAATTTTTTCAGGACGTCCAGCAGGCAAGGTGCTGCATTTGCGATCCTTTGTGCTGTTCTTTGGGGTGTGCTTCCGATTTATTGGAAGTCCTTGTCATCCATTGATCCGATCCTGATTCTCTTTTATAGAATCCTCCTTGCATTTCTTTATGCACTAGCATTAGGCCTGTGCATTTATAAACGTGAGGGTTTGCTGAAGCCACTGAAGCAAAAAGGGGTCATGGGTACTTTCTTCTTTTCAGGATTATTAATCTCCATGAATTGGGGCATTTATATCTGGGCTGTGAACAATGGCTTTCTGATACAGACCAGCATTGGATATTACATTGAGCCTCTGATTGTGGGGATTTTCGGTGTTGTATTTTTTAAGGAAAAGATCGACTCGTTCAAGCTGGCAGCCTTTGGTTTTGCTTGTGCCGGCGTTGCTGTCATCTTGGTGTATTACAGGCAAATACCGGGAATTGCGCTAACCCTTGCCGTTTCCTTTGCAATGTATGCCGCAATTAAAAAGAGATATCAGCTTGATGCGGTGCTTGCATTGCTTTATGAGACCATGCTTCTAGTTCCCATCGCTCTTGGTATGATCCTTTATTATGAATTGACCGGAAGGGGAGCTTTTGCAAATGCGCAACCCTACCAATGGGGACTTTTGGCTCTCGCTGGAATTTTAACAGGGACACCGCTGCTCTTCTTTGCCATGGCAGCGAACAGGGTTAGTTTGATCACGCTGGGAGTGACAGAGTATATTTCACCTTCTCTCACCTTACTCATTGGGATCTTTCTGTATCATGAGCAATTTGATGGGGTTCAGCTGGTTACCTTTACCCTGATCTGGATTGGCCTTGCTGTTTTCACAGCGGGTGAAATCAGAGAAAGCAGAAAAAAAGAAGTGGTTCTAAAGCATGGTTCGGAGGAATCAACCGATAGGAGTGAGTGACTGAATGAATAATACGGAGGAACGATTTCAATTCCCCGATGATATCAAAAGAGTGACTGCCGGGCCCGGCGGAGAAGTGTTTCTAATCATCGGCAAAGAAAAGACGGCGGTTCTTGACTGCGGAATGGCATTCTGCGGTGAGCGTCTTGTGGAAAATACAAGGAAAGCACTCGGTGGGCGAACGCTCGATTATATTTTGTTAACCCATAGTCATTATGACCATATGGGAGGCCTGCCCTATCTGAAGAAAGCGTGGCCGGAAGCGGTCTCCGTCGGAGCGCAGCATGCACAGAACATCTTAAATAAGCAAAGTGCAAGGAACGTCATCCGGGAACTATCCTTGGCAGCAGGAGAAATGTACAGGCATTCGCAGCAGCAGCTTTCAGAATATGGACTGGAACCGGAAGATGTTACGGTTACATATGACGATCGGGATGTCACCGTGGATCGAGTGGCTTTCGAAGGCGATCGAATAGAGCTAGGCGGCCTCACCGTTCAGGTGCTTGAAACTCCAGGGCATACTGATTGTTCGATCAGTTACTATCTTATGGAGAAAGGGATCTTGTTTCTGTCGGAGACAATGGGATGCTTGACTCCGGATGGAGATATTATGCTTGCTATGCTGAAGGGATATAAGCAAACCGTGAGGTCAATTGAAAAAGGACGGAAGCTTAGCCCGGACTATATTATTGCGCCCCATTACGGTAAAGTATCGGATTTCCTTACAAAAGACTATTGGAACAGCGTAAAGGCTATGGCAGACGGCTACAGAGATTTCATTTTGGATCGATATCGCTTGGGCCTGACAGAGGATGCGATCTATGGAGCATTTCAAGCGAAATATTGGCATAATATGACAAGAAATCAGCAGCCGCTGGAAGCCTTTGAAATCAATGGAAGGCAAATTATCAAGGCGATGATTGCTGAACAATGGTAAGACTTGTGAATAAATTCACGTTGCAATCGTAGATCTTTCATAGTAAGATAGCTGTAACGGATAGAAGTAATCTCTATTTCATCGACAGATTGCTCTAATTGTTGTGGGGAGAAAGTCATGGCCATATTACCTGAAAAGTGCGTGGAACTTATCTTCGAGCAGGCTGGAATCATAGCCGTCACAGATAAGTATGCAAAATATGTATATGTGAATAGACGATGGGAAGAAGATACCGGTATTCCCCGGGAAATTGCCATCGGAAGCTTTAACCATGATCTGATTGAAGGATCAAGGGCTATCACCGCGATAAAAACTGGGAAAGCGGTAAGCGGAGACGTATTTATTAAGACTAAGAACGGTAAGGATTTACCGGGAATTATGACCTATATGCCCATCTTCAACGGTGATGATGTGGTGGGATGTTTTATTTCCTCAAGCTTTCTGAGCGTGGATCAGGCCTATGCTTTCCTGGAAAAAATGGAATCCATCACAGCAGAGTATGAGTTCCTCAAAGGGGAATTAAAAAAACGAAGCGGTGCCAAATACTGTGTTGAGGATATTATCGGAGAGAGCGATGCGATCAAGCATCTGAAGGAGCAGATCTATTTTGCAGGATCCTCCAACTCCACAGTGCTGATCAAAGGAGAAACCGGTACGGGAAAAGAACTGGTGGCTCACGCGATACATAGCTGCAGTACAAGGAGCATTTTTTCTTTCGTAAAAGTAAATTGCTCCGCCATTCCGGAAAATCTTCTTGAATCCGAATTTTTTGGCTATGAGGAAGGAACTTTTACCGGTGGAAAAAAGGGAGGAAAACGCGGTAAGTTTGAAAAGGCTCACCTCGGCAGCATTTTTCTTGATGAAATCAATCATCTTCACTTATCCATGCAGCCCAAGCTCCTTCGGGTTCTTCAGGAAAAGGAGATTGAACGCCTTGGTACAAGTGAAAGTATTTCTGTTGATGCTAGGGTTATTGCAGCCACCAACGTTTCACTTCAGGAGATGATCCGGGAAGGAATGTTTCGGGAAGATCTCTATTATCGCCTGAACATCATGACCATTTCCATTCCTCCGCTTAGAAAGAGGAGAACGGATATCCCGCTGCTCACAGACGCCTTCATAAAAAAACTAAGTAAGCAGATGGGAAGAAATATCAAAGGTATAACAAAGGAAGCAGAGTCATACCTTCAAAACAAAGACTGGCCTGGCAATGTGAGAGAATTGCAAAATGTGATCGAAAGGGCTATTAATGCATCCCGCAGGGATGTTCTTGATCTGTCTGCTTTTGCGGTGGAAGATCACCTTGAAGATCGGGAACAGATAGACTATACCAACCTGCGAATGTCAGACTATGAGGATATCAACAAACCGCTCATCGAACGAAAAAGCTCATTGGAAAAAGAAGCGATCTTAAAGACCCTTGATCTTTGCGAACAGAACAAGAGTAAAGCCGCCAGAATGCTGAATATTTCGAGGACGCTCCTTTATAAAAAACTTGAAAAATATAAGATTGACATTTGATAGACTAAGAAAAGGGTAACAATTCGGGCTAATTTGCTTGTTAAAATGTTAACTGTCAACATATATGTACAGTGACTGTCAAATAATGTTTACGGTGTACACAAAGTGTACACCGTCTTTTTTTATGTTTTTTTGTGCTGGAGTTGAAAT
>JAQSXD010000303.1 GCA_029266295.1 Bacillota bacterium
CGAATACGCTGTTTTAGGCTCCTGGCTTTGCGTCACCCTTTTTCAAGGGGTTTGCCCTTCCATATTACGTAGGGTTATAAGTTATTATATTTTTCTTGTGTCAATTTAATGAGCTGGAATTTTTCAGTTTACGTTAATACTCGTATACCTTGTTGAAGTCCGCTGCGTTCTTAGTCATAGATGTTTTTGGGTTTTTCTTTATCACTTGAACGTCATAGGTTGTGTCAATGATCAGCCATTCCTTTTTTTCTGCATCATAAACCTCATTCCATGCATGATACCCAACCGCATTCTTCGGTGCATAGCCTTTCACAAGCTTTGCAGGTGTACCCTGGCTTCTCAGCATTGCTGCATAGAGGGAAGAAAAATCGTAGCAGATTCCTTTCTTTTCTGCCAACGTCTGATCGATTACGGGGATATATCCGTTGGGAAGCTTGGATAACTTATCATAATCGTAGGCATTGTTATTGACCATGAAATCCCAAAGCACTTTGGCTTTTTTATCAAGTCCGTCAACATCCTTCGTTAATTCAACTGCTTTCTTCACTGCCTTTGAATCCACATTCCAGTCGATGTTCTGCGTCGATGTCAGATAAACAGAATCGGGATTTGATATTTTAACATTTAAATTTTTTGATGCGATGAGCTTATAGGAATTTCCAGTGGTATTCTGATAGAGACTCACCTTGTAATCCCCATTGCCAAGCTGCAGAGGAAAGCTTTCCTTTTTTCCCGCACTATTAATGTCATATGTATATTTCTTATCATCCTTCTGAATGATGACTTTGGTCTTGCCTCCGCCGTCATAAGTGATATGTATCACCCCTCTGCCGATATCCTTGTTGTCAAAATATTCTGCTCCGTAAACAACCGATGTACCGGCAAAAACACCTATCATGACCAGCAAAACGGCCAGCAATAATCTCACTCTCATCTCTGCCTCCTTCTCACGGCTCTCTAACTGTTAAAGCCGCAGTCAGTTCCGCTAAGTCCAACTGCTGAATTCCGGTCCAGCCTCATCCTGATTGTTGGAAACTGCTTCCATCATCAGCTTGATCATTTCCAGTTCACTTCTGAACCGCTGTGTCTTCTCCCCTTCTGTCCAGGAAATCGTTCCTTGCCACGTGGAATGCTGCTGAAACTGAATTTGTATTGTAAAAGTAGCCTTACAGTTTTCTTTTTTTTGTTCTTCCATTTATTGAGTACCCCCTATTGGTCTACGCTTCAATTGTTAGCCATTGCATATCTGATACTGCTTATAATCATTCATCATTATTATGGTACAGCCCAGTCACAATTTGGTCATATATTCCATGATAGAAGGTAATTTTTTAAAAACTTTTAATATTTCTGCTTGATGATCATTTAATCCGAAATCCTGTTGTTTAAAACCTCACCGATGAGGCTAATCATCTCCAGTTCACTCCGAAATCTCTTTGTTTTATCTTCTGTCATCCACGTTATGGTTCCCTGCCAGGTAGAATTTTGTCGAAACTGAACATGCAGGATAAGCGATGCTTGCTTTCCTACCATTTCTTCATGAGTAACATTTCTGATTCCTTGAGGTACCTTTTTTTCTTTTTGTCCCTTGTGTTCGTCAAAAGATCTGATTTCATGGGTTGCTTGAGGGAATTCCACATAGTCAAAGAAATCGTCAAGCCTTCCCAACAACTGTCTTATACCCTGAAACTCCAAATTAAACCCATAATATTCATTATATAAAATCCCTGAAAAGTTATAGGGATCGGCCTGCTCCACGATCATCTTGAATCGGGCAATGCTGCTGGATACAATCTTATTTTCAAACTGAAACATATTGCCCCTCCAATTCGATAGGTTCCAGCGTTTGGAGCTGCCCGTAAACCTCTACCGCATCGTCGATTCCGCTGCAATTTATTTTTCTGACAAGCCTGTCCAGCACCATGTTGCTATTTTCGTAGGTTAGATTGGAAAGCATCAAAAGAAATTGTGTTCTTCCATATCTTGCCACCACATCATCCTTGCGCAATGCATACACGATGGAATTCTTGAGTTTTTCAAAGGTCGTATCCAAATTGTTTTTAGGAAGACTTTTCCGATCTTTACCGGTTACGGTTAAGAGAGCTATAAAAATAGATTTGCCGGACCGTAGTGAAGCTCTAGCTTCCAGCTGATAGATCATTTTAAACTCTTCATAATTACAATAAATGGCTCCGTTAATATCCGCTACTTCCTTCAAGTCATTTTTGATCATGGAGATATCCTGCGCGGATGCATCCCCCTTATCCACCGCCACATGATACAGCTTTGTGATCTGATCCGAAGGCCGTACCCCCAGCTCATCATAAAACAACTTGTTCACATAGTTGTAATGCTCAATGGCCTTTCCATGGTTTTTAGAGTGAATAAGAGCCTGGATCAATAAAGCATGGTTCATCTCAACAAAAGGATCTATGGATATGGCTCTGCGGCACAATTCTTCCACTGCACTGCAATCTCCCTCATCCAGAAGAATGGTGCTGTACCGCTGTACTGCTTCCATATAAATCCGTTGATAATAGACCGCTTGGGGGATAATCCATTCCTTAAAAGCTGATTGCGGCATGAACCCACCCTTATATAAGCGAACGATTTTATCCAAATGTATTTTCTGTGTTTCCAAATCAAGACTCTTCTGCTGAAGTGCTTTATAGGATTCTTCCAGCAAGTCTGCATCCACACTAAATAAGAAGTTTTTGTTCCAGACGTAAGCTCCATGCTTGAATACGATGGTCTCCACATCCTTCAATCCCAGAGAATTGCGCAATGCAACCCGAAGACGGTATGCAAGATTTTTCAGCGCGTTCGCAGGATCATCAACTTCATCGTCCTCCCACAAAACTTGAATTTGGCCATCCATGGATATTTCATTATGACGGTTTACCATAATGTACTCCAAGAGACTCCAAACCTGCTTCCCTCGGATGCGATCACCTGACAGTACCTGATCTCCGTACCGAAGGCAAAAATCTCCGAGCATTTGAATTTCTAATGTATGTTCTCTATGTAATCCAACGCTAGTTTCCATAAACCGCTCCCTGAATAACAAATACGACAAATAAAATGTATTAATTAGTGACTATTTACTGAATATGGATTTGTATGTAATATAATAATATTATCTATCATTTTTTGTTAAAAATCAATTGAATTTTGGCTATTTCATCCTTTCTTATCCCGAATATTTCTACAAGAACCGACAGCGGGAAATAAAAACTTGTTTATTCTTGTCATTTTTCTTATAATGCTAATATAGAAGGGGCGTCGCTTAATCAGTAACGGGCCATATTGGACGGAGCGTATATTAATGAGAAAACTGTCAACTTGGCTCAGTATTGCCGGATGTTGTTCATCCACGCAAAGCTGATTCCTGCCATCCGATAAAAACACTGGGGGGTTAAACTATGCAATTCTCATATCGGGACCTTGCAATTTTCTGTGAACAGATCGCCATGATGATACAGTCAGGCATCATGCTTCATTCAGGAATGCAGATGATAGCCGACGATGTCACAAATACAAGAAAAAGAACCATTTATCAGCACGTGTCAGACCAACTGACAGAAGGCGGAATGCTGCATGATGCATTAAAGAGCACAGACGCTTTTCCTGATTATATGATCTCCATGACAGAAATAGGAGCTAGATCCGGAAAACTGGAGTCAGTCATGACTGCACTGGCTGCATATTATGATCGGCAGCATACCATGAGGGAAAATATCAAGAGTGCTGTATTTTATCCACTCGTACTAATTACCATGATGCTAATGGTTCTTATTTTTTTATCAGCAAAGGTGCTTCCGGTTTTTGAGCAGGTTTTCAAAAGTTTGGGGACACAACTGTCTCCAGGCGCAGCATACATCATGAAAGCCGGGGCTATGTTCAATAACTATTCCGTCTTACTGGCCATAATTTTGATTGTTTTGGCTTTCGCGGGGTTTTTCTTTTCTAGGACGGAATACGGCAAGGCACTACTTCCAATTTTATTGATGGGCAAGAAAATTTCCGAGAAATTTTCACTTGCTGCATTTACTTCCTCCATGGCACTTATGCTTTCCAGCGGTCTTGACCTGGATCTTTCGATCCAATTGTCTGAAAAAGCCGTCTCGAATAAGGCAATCGAAGAAAAAATACGAAAGGCTCGTACCTTAATGGAAACGCAGCCAGTCTCCATAATAGACGCCATGCAGCATGCGAATTTGTTCTCAAGCACGATGATTGGACTGCTGTCCACCGGCTATCAGTCTGGTGCCCTTGATACTTCCATGGAGTACATCGCTGGTCTTTACGAGGAAGAATATGAATCAGCATTGATGCAAAAAGTTTCCTTAATTGAGCCAGTCTCCATCTTTATTCTTTCGGTATTGATCGGCTCCATATTGGTTTCTGTCATGTTTCCCCTTTTGGGCGTGCTTTCTACCATCGGGTAAGATAGCCAGGAGAAGAGAATTATGGTTCGAGGATCAAATACAAAACAACGAAATCACAAAGAAAGAAGAGTTCTTGCCAGCAAAACGAGCAGCCAAAGCTTCTGGAGAGGGTTGGTTCTGCCACTGGCTTTGTTTCTATTGCTCTTTCTATTTTTATTGTTTGGAATCCAAAATATTTCCACCGCATCAGACCGAGAAAGCTTAAGAATTCTAGAGGACGCCGTTCTTCGAGCAACGATCCAGTGTTATGCAATTGAAGGAATGTATCCTCCGGATGTAGCGTATCTGGAAGATAAGTATGGCATCGTCTACGATCATAATCGCTATATTGTGCATTATGAGATCTTTGCCGGAAATATTTTACCTGACATTACCGTCGTTAATATTGGCAGAAGATAGGAGGCGCTATCGATGAAATTTAACTTAAGTCGAGAACATATATCCTTGGATTTTCTCTTTATTCTGGCGCTCCTTTGCCTCTTTTCTTTCGGATCGCTGATGGCAGTTGTCATGGGAGCAAATACTTATATGAAAATAAAGGATTCCTCTGATTCGGCTTTTGAGCTGCGAACCCCTCTATCTTATATCAGTATGAAAGTAAGGCAGCACGACGAGATCAATTCCGTAGCCGTCGTCCAAAAGGAAGGAATCAATGCGCTTGTTTTGGAGGGTCTTGACGGAGAGGAACTCTGTCAAACATGGATCTATGAATACAAAGGAAACCTCTGTGAAGTGTATCTGGAAAAAGATACTGCCTTTGAACTTGAAAATGGCATGGCGATTCTTCCCAGTCATGGATTAATGCTCGAAATGAC
>JAQSXD010000304.1 GCA_029266295.1 Bacillota bacterium
GTTGCTTTCCTGTTTGAATATGAAGATTCGACGAAAAGCAAAAGGAAGCACATGAGAACGAAAGGACAAGGGGCAGGGAGTATACCAAGCAAATATTAGCAGTGGCGCTTTGCAGAATGGGGAATGACAACACCGGAAAAATGTAGTACGATAGTAGCGATACAATCAGCAAAATTTATAGTGAGGTATGGGATAATGAACAAAGTAAGAAAACAGGGGTTTGGTTCCAAAGGCGTTTTTGCCGCCGCAATGCTGCTATTGATTTCCGCATTCTGCCTTTATCCGTGGTGGGAGACTTCCGCAATGGGAGAATCGGGTATCAAGGTGAAAATAGACGGTGAGATGGTGGTCTTTCAGAGCGGATACGGCGAACCTTTCATCGATGCAAACAACAGAACTCTGGTTCCTGTCAGGGGAGCGCTTGAGGCGTTCGGAGCAATGGTGTCTTGGGATGAAGCAAACGGTATGGTAATCGTGGAAAAAGACCGTACGATGGTGAAAGTGCCCATTGGAAATGCAGCGATCATCGTCAATGGTGTATCAATAATGAACGATACGGCTGCAGTGATCAAGGATGAGAGGACCTATTTGCCCATTAGGGCAGTGTTTGAGGCCTTTGGAGCAGGGGTTTCATGGGATGACAACAACCGCTCTGTTGTTGTGAATTCCGATGGCAGCGGTTCTGGAAGCGGGACAAACCAGCCTGCAATACCAGGCACTGGAGGCAGCAGCGCAGAGGATGGAGAAATGAGAGCGATGTGGATTTCCTACCTTGAGTACATGGAAATGCCAAAGGACGAAGCAGGTTTCAAAGCGGCTGTCGATAAGATGTTTGATCGCAGCGTTGATCTTGGGATGAATGCGGTTATTGTCCATGTGCGTTCCCACAGTGACGCCATGTATCCCTCGGACTATTATCCATGGTCCATCTTTGCAAGCGGCACTCAGGGGACAGACCCGGGGTATGACCCGCTGGAATATATGGTCTCCGCAGCCCACAGAAGAGGGCTTGAATTCCATGCATGGCTGAATCCTTATCGGGTGACGGGATACGGAACTTACTGGAACCAGACTGCAGCAAGCAATCCTGTCAGGGTTTGGCAGTCTGACGGCGATCAGGCCAATGATCGATGGGCGCTGTTACATAAAGGAGAATATTACTTGAATCCATCGGTTCCGGAAGCCAGAGCACTGGTGATAAACGGAATCAAAGAAATCGTAGAAAACTACGATGTAGATGGCATCCATTTCGACGATTACTTCTATCCTACCGTGAACGACAAGGACGCTTCTCTTTGGTTTGACAAGCCGGAATATGACGTATCGGGGAGCAGCATGAGCATAGCGGATTGGCGCCGCAATAATGTGAATCTCCTGATAAAGGATATTTATGCTGCTGTCAAACAGATCAATCCCGATGTGGAGTTTGGGATCAGTCCGGCGGGCAACGTGGATAATCTCAGACGGACTGATTCCTATTTCGTAGATATTGATACATGGATGTCAAAGTCAGGGTACATCGATTACATCATGCCGCAGCTTTACTGGGGCTTTGAGAGAAGGGATTCCTCAGGCAACGTGGCGGCTTATGCCTATGAAAACAATCTGAATACCTGGATCAAGCTTGCGGCAAAAGGAGATGTAAAACTTCTCGTCGGACTGAATATGGCCAATGCGGGTTGCAATGTTTCCGATAACAATCAGATTTCGGAGTGGCTGCGTTATAATGATATTATTGCCAGGCAGGTGCTTGCAGCAAGGGCAACGGGAAAAGTTGATGGCTTTGCATTTTTCAGGTATGCGATGTTTAACAGCACGGTTGCAAAGACTGAAGTGGAAAACCTGGTGAAAGTTTGCAAATAATCTGCTTATGAAGTGAATGCTGTAAGGATAGAGTACCAGTGGTGGAAAGGGCGGAAAATGGAACAGATTAAAAGGGTAACCCTCATTGGCCTCGGCGCGATGGGTGTATTTTTTGCCCCAAAGCTTGATGCTTGTTTGGAAAAAGGGAATTTCAGAGTGCTGGCGGGCGGAGCTCGCCGCGAAAGGCTTAAATCAGCGGGGGTGACGGTGAATGGAGTCAATCATCACTTTACAGTTGTCGCCCCGGAGCAAGAGGGTGACCCTGCAGACCTGATCATTATGGCCGTCAAAGATATGGGCCTTGATCAGGCGATCCTTGATATCAAAAATCAGGTTGGACCAAGCACTCAGATCCTGTGCGTGATGAACGGAATTGACAGCGAGGAACGGGTTGCAGCTGTCTATGGCTGGGAGCGGGTGCTCTATTCCTACATGCGAATCTCCATTGTCATGCAGGATGGAGCTGCGAATTTCAATCCTGAAGCAGGAAAAGTCCATTTCGGAGAAGAAAAGAATTTTGAACTGACGGAGCGCGTTGAGAAAATCAGGCAGCTCTTTGAGCACTGCGGCATAAAGTACGGCATTGATGAGGACATGAAACGGGGAATGTGGTTCAAATATATGTGCAATATCGGAGAAAATATGACCTGTGCAATGTTCGGCGTTCCCTTCGGTGCCTTCCAGATAAGCGAGCATGCCAATGCCATACGGTACAAGGCGATGGGGGAAGTCATCAAAATCGCCAATCGGCTGGGGATTGACCTGAGCCAGGATGATATTGACCGTCAGGAGCATACGATTATGAACCTTCCGTTTATCAACAAACCCTCTACACTGCAGGATCTGGAAAATGGACGAAAAACAGAGATCGAAATGTTTGCCGGCAAGGTGGTGCGCCTGGGCGCGGAGCTTGGGATTGACACTCCGGTGAACTGGCTGTATTATCACGGCATCAAGCTGCTGGAAGAAAAAAATAGTTTGATGTTTCAGAAGAAGGAGATATGAGCGGCATGCTTATATCTCCTCTTTCTTTTTGAGACGAAGATGAAAAAATAATATTGACAAGATGCAGAATAGATAATAATATAACAGTGTTATATAACGATGTTACATTTTGCTGGAGGGGAATGGAATGGCTGGTGATACCAGGAATAAAATATTGGAATGCGGGCGAGAAGAGTTCCTTGAAAAGGGGTATGAAGGAGCTTCTCTCCGAAGGATCGCCAAAGCTGCCGACGTTACAACCGGTGCAATCTATGGGTATTTCCCGGATAAAAAAGCAATTTTCGAAGCTTTGGCAGGAGCGCCAGCCAAAGAACTGCTGGATTATTACCTTACAGTACAACGAAAGTTTGCAGAGCTGCCCGGAGATGAGCAGGGGCTGCATATGGCTGACGGCTCCGAATCGGGGCTCATCTGGATGCTGGACTATATTTATCAGCACTTTGAAGCCTTTAAGCTTTTAATCTGCAGCTCCGCGGGCACTGAGTATGAAGGTTACATCAACAGAATGGTGGAGATTGAAACAAAGGCCACGTTTCAATTCATTGCTGCGGTACGAAGAGCGGGATGGCAGATTAATGATGTGGATGAAGAACTGGTTCATATGCTCTCAAGCTCATTCTTCTACGGGATTTTTGAAATTGTCGCCCACGGTATGCCCAGGGAACGGGCGGAAGGCTATATCCATAATCTTTTGGAGTTTACAAAGGCCGGATGGACGAAGCTTCTTGACCTAAAACCGCCGGTGAAAGCAGAAAAAGAATAAAAACATAACAAAACAGAGGCTTTCGGGCCTCAAAAAAATAATGAATGGTTAGCAATGACTAACTACGCTAATCATAATGAAACCAAAAAGAGAGGGGTTTTAATAATGAACAATAACAGTATCTCAGAGAAAAATGAAAAGGAGAAGCAAAAGCGGATGATCCTGAACGGAAATCTGTGGAAGGTCATGGTTGATCTTTCCTGGCCCGCCATCATTGCCATGGTACTCTATGGCCTGAATTCCGTATTGGATGCTGCATTCGTAGGAATTTTTGTAGGTGAGACAGCACTTGCAGGAGTATCGATCGCTTATCCGTTGTCTCAGATCAGTGTGGCCTTTGGCTCTTTGGTAGGGGTTGGAGCAGGCTCTGTTCTGAGCATTGCGCTGGGAGCTAAGAATCTGGAGACCCAGCGGAAGCTCATGGGCAATGTGAATCTGATTACCGTTGTGATTACTGTGGTTTATATGGTCTTTTGCTTGATCTTTTCCACCGATCTGATCCGGATCATGGGCGGCACAGGGGAAGCCTTGGCCTTGGGAGATCAATACTTTAGAATCACGGTCTTTGGTGCACTGTTCTGGATCTACGGCCTTTCAGGTAATATGATTATCCGCGCCGAAGGCAGGATGAAGACAGCGGCGGTGATGATGGGCTCGGGTCTCATCGTCAATGCACTGGTGAGCTATATCACCATGGGCCTTATGAATTATGGAGTAGAGGGCGCAGCATGGGGAGGTAACCTTGGCATGCTGGTTTACACACTGGTAGGGTGGGTTTACTTTGCCAAAGGACACGGGACCTTTCACACCAAGATGCTTTCCCTTCGCTGGGACAAAGAAATCGGTACTTCTATTCTGCGGCTGGGAATGTCTTCCCTGATTATGAATGTCATGAGTCTGATTCAGGCATTGCTGGTTTTCAATGCATTGTCAAAATACGGAACCATTGCTGATGTCGCTTTCTATGGTGTAGTCTTCCGACTGTTCACCTTCCTTCTCACACCGATTTTCGGGCTGATGCGGGCGCTTCAACCGGTGATTGGCATCAATTATGGGGCAAAACAGTATGAAAGAGTGATAAGCTCCTATAAGATCTTTGCTTTTACTGCGGCGGTTTTGACCTTGCCCTTCTGGCTGGTCTCCATTGCCATGCCGGGACAAATTCTTGGGCTCATGGTTAAGGATGCGGTATTCACCGGTAGTGAGCTGCTGTATTTCAGAATCTATATGGCAATTCTGCCTGCGCTTTCTTTTATTTTTATGGCCATGACCCTGTTTCCGTCCATCGATAAAGGAAAACCTGCAGCCATGATCGGAATTGCGCGCCAGCTCGTATTTTATGTTCCTGTTATGCTTCTGCTGCCAAAAGCCATCGGTGTATCTGGGATTTACTACGGATCTTTGGCAATTGATGCAGTCATTGTGATCTGGACCATCCTGCTGGTGAGGAAGGAGTTTGTACTCCTGCGCAGTAAGGAGAATAACCAGCATACAATGCTTTCCGGACAACACATGGGTACTGAGCTTTCTAAATAACCGGGCAGAAACACTCTGCAAGTTCTAAACACAGGTCAGAAACACTCTGCACTAAAAACCGTTCAGAAAAATGAGTACTGGTTCTGCAC
>JAQSXD010000305.1 GCA_029266295.1 Bacillota bacterium
TAAACCGCGGCTTTCATATGGGAGCTGACTACATGACCATCGATATTGATGTTCCGGGAATCACCAAGGAACAGGCTGAGCAAATAGAAACCATTACAAACGAAGTAATTTGGTCTAACGTTCCGGTTACAACAAGATACTTTGAGGATCGCAGCGAAGCAGAAAAGCTTCCGCTTCGAAAGGCACTGGCGATCGATGAGGATATCTCCATTGTCTGTGTGGGGGACGAAAACAATCCTGCCGATTGTGTGGCCTGCTGCGGCACGCATCCGTCTACGTCCGGTCAGGTTGGCCTGGTGAAAATTTTCAAACTGGAAAACTACAAGGGGATGACAAGGGTGTATTTCAATGCAGGAAAGAGAGCTTTCTGCGATTATCAGAACAAACAGCGCATTCTCTCTGCGCTTAATTTAAAGTACTCAGCAGATGACAAGGATCTGCTTGAAAAAATCAAGGCACAGGATGAGAAAAACAAGGAAGTGCGTGAGGAGCTTTACCAGCTGAAAGATAGTGTCATCGCCAAGGCAGCAGACGAAATTCTTCATCGCTTTGGAGTCCCCACAAAAAAAGTTGAGGTTGTAAGCAAAAAGACCGGCGGATCCAGCAGCAGTTCTGGTGGGACTTCAGACGCTCTCAATCATACTTCCGATCTGCTTGTCATTCGGGAATACCCATTTTTAAATGTCAACGACCTCCTTGCCATCTCGAAAGTACTTACCGCTGAGCTGGGCACAGGAGTCCTTGCAGCAATGATTTCAACCAGAGAGAATCTGGTAATTCTTGCTTCACCCGGCGGCCACGACTGCGGAAAGCTTGTCAAAGATAATGCTCCGGTGTGGAATGGCAAGGGCGGCGGCAATGCGTCGGGAGCACGAGCAATGTTTTCTTCCAGAGAAGATTTGGAGTGTTTTGTCACGTTTATCCGGCAAGCATATCAAAATCGGAAATAATTTTAAATCTGCCGTTTGTTCTGACTCCCAATCGGGTAAAATTATTGTAAAGATTAAATAATAGTTCGAAAGGAGATTACCATGAGTATCTATGATTTCAACGTAAAAAAGATCGACGGTACGGATGTATCATTAAAGGAATATGAAGGAAAGGTTCTTTTGATTGTCAACACGGCCACTGGCTGCGGATTCACACCACAGTATGACGGCCTGGAGGCACTCTACGCAAAGTACAGAGAGAAGGGCTTTGAAATTCTCGACTTCCCTTGCAATCAGTTTTTAAACCAAGCCCCAGGGACAAGCGAAGAGATCGCAAGCTTTTGCAAACTCAATTTCGGAACTGAGTTTGAGACCTTTGATAAGATTGAAGTGAACGGCGAGAATGCCCATCCGCTCTATAAATTTTTAAAAGAGCAGGCTCCCAGCGACATCGACAACGGAGGGCTGGAAGACCTTAAGAAAAAGCTGCTGACCCACTCATTCTCTGTAGAAGCCCCGGAAATCCAGTGGAATTTCACGAAGTTCCTCATCGATGGAGCAGGCAATGTGGTTGGAAGATTTGCACCGACCATCACACCGGAAGAATTGGAAGCACATATCGAAAAACTGCTGTAACCTGTCTGGAGAATCATATTCTTACAAATACGCTACTGAAAGACAAGGCAGTTTTTTACAAAACCGGCATTATACGTGCCGGTTTTTTTGTTTCATCCGGATTCGATCCACCGATAGAAATACAATCATTGTACCAAATACACAGGTTGCCGTGCTGATGACGAGCAACAGCGATGCTCCGCTGATATCCAGGATTACTCCCCCCAGCAGGCTGGCAAATACAGTGCTCATGGTAATCATACCTGTGACGAAGGATTGCCCTTTTACTGCTTCCCCTTTCTCCATTACCTCATCCACCAGATGGATTGCAGCTGATAGAAAAATAGGAAAGGAAACCAACTGAAATAGATACGCTAGATAGATAAACAACACTGACCCGGCAATGGACACCAGACAAATCTTAATGACAAAAGCAACAGCTGAGAGTTTTAGCAGGAGCTGGCAGTTGAAGCGGGATCTAATTTTACTAAAGAAGAACAGACCTGGTATCTCAAGCAATGCCATGAACGAGAACAGCCGCCCAAGCTGACTGCTTGTCCCACCGACTTCCGTAATAATCTGGAGCAAATAAGTATTCAGAACTGAATTCTGGAAAAAGACGAACATGATTCCGATTGAGAAAATAATAAAAGGCATATTTCTTCTGACAAACACCAGTAGGTTAATCGATTCTCCCTTTGCCTCCGAGATCTTATCTTCCTTCTGAACTTCTGATGTGAGAAAAGTCGCTTTCAGCAGCCTTGAAGTCAGCCCCAAAAAAATTAATAGCAGTGCCAGCATCAATGCACCGGTCACAGGGATCACTTTGATTCCATAAATCGTAACAAGTGTGCCCAAGATCGCGCAAAGGACTGCATAGGCAATCGAACCTCCGCTTCTGGCGATGCCGAAATTAATCCGGTACCCGCTTCTGCTGAGATAAAACGCCATGGAGTTGACCAGGGGCTGCAAGGAAGTATGAAGCGCCGCGATGAATACAAAAACACCGGAGAGGGGGATTGCCCTTTCCGGAAAGAGATAAAGAGAGAGCGTTGCAGCAGCAAGTCCGATGCTGCTGATACCAACGATGTGGATTAACGAAATCCGTTTACTTCTGTCTGCCGCATCTGCCATTAGCGGTTGAATCAATACAGCCAAAATATTTGCTGCCGCCAGAATCACTCCTATTTCTGAATTTGTATAGCCTTTCCCTAGAAGGAATACAGAAGCAAAGCTTAGAACTGCTCCGTAATACATCCAATAGGAGCCTTGGATCGCGCTATAAAACAGGTTCAACCGTGTTGTCATCTCTCTCAATATCCTTTTCTCATTTTTTATCTAAAGAAACACTGATTCATTCCGTGCGACGATCTGCACACACTTCATCCAATCAGCACTTACCTAAAAATTAAACTCTGCCCCCCAGTCAAAGTCCCCTGATTCTTCAGCAGATTTTGGCCAGTGGCTGCACCAGTCAGGCACCACCGGGTGCTCGATTCTGTCAATGCTGGGGGTATAGGGCTTGATATCTAAAACCGGCGTCCCATCGTCCGCATCAATATAGGCCAGATAGATTTCCCCTTCTTCGTAATTAATTCCCAAAACATGAACCGCAGTCAAGGCGATGGGGTTGGGGCGGATGGGCGACCTTGTTGCAAAGATTCCCATGATTTCGGGTGATTTTTTGTAAGGAGCAGTTACTTCCAGCGTGCTTCGCGCCTCGAGGTGATCAAATTTATTACACCACCAAAGTACATTGATATGGCCAAAACCGTCAAGGGCCTTGAGCGCTGGACGAAAAGCTTCATCAACTACTAAAACCGTCCCATTCTCATTGTGTCTGATCTCACCGATTGGATTTACAATTTGTGTACTCATAATTAAACCTCCATTTGTTTGATTATGATACTAGCATAATCCCTGACATCGTGTGAGAGTCAATCACTAATTTCCACAGGAATCTGAATTTCCGTAATATAATGATCTTCCGACGCTTCATTCCATGGCCCCCGATGACAGATTTGACGATTTAATCCGCTCATGCGATAGGTCTGATGCTCCGTAAGCCATCGTGCAAACTCCGCAAATGCAGGTCCAATATTCTCAAATGGGCCGTAGACCATCATGCAGGCCATGGCAGAGACCTCTTCAACCATGCGAAACATCGGCGAACTGATGTAAGGATCCGCCGCGTTCACAACAGCACAAACTTCCACATCAACCTCCGCATCTTTGTACTCCAGATCATGATATACAGCAAAGTTGAGTGTGTTCTGAGGAACCTCCAGCTTCTCCCGTTCGACCTGCTCAGCAAGTTCCTTCCAAAGCATTCCCTCATAAAAGTAATCCGGAATTCTTTTTCTCAGGCATAGCGAAGGATACGCCGGAATGCGCTTCACCAAAACGTCATAATGAATCGGCTGGCGTCCTTCCCTTAGCTCGGAAATGGCTGCATCGATTTTCGCAATTTTCTTTCGTTGCTCGGAAATGGCTTCTTTTGCCTCTTCTCTTTTTCTGTCAAGCTCGCCTAGCGTGTAATTATCATCGCATTGTTTTAGGAGGTCAGAAATCTCGCCAACGGTAAAGCCGGAATCCCTGAGAAAGATAATTCGCTGAAGCTGCTGAATCTGAGCAGCAGAGTAAAAGCGGTACCCGGTGAAGCGATCTATTTCGGCAGGTTTCAAAAGCCCTGCTTCATCGTAATAACGAAGCATCCGCACAGATACCTGCATCAGTTTTGAAAATTCTCCGATTTTAAAAATTGAGAGCCCCTCCTTTGCAAAATTTTGCGCAGCTTTATTTTACCATAGATTGGAGTAAAAAAGCATTGGCTGTTGTGCAAAAATGTTGCGGCTGTTATACTGGACAAAAAAAGACGCGTCCCTTCGGGTCTCTCGCGCTGACCCGAAGGGACGATTCACTTACATTGTTATATCTTCCGAAGCAATGGGCAATGGGCAACTCGTCTTGCCGACCCCCTGCTTAGTACCTTTGATTAAAGAGCCATCGGCTTCAACTCTGGACTGATGATCAGTTCCGCCTCTGTAGCCTCCTGGATCTGCTCAACTGTATAGTCCGGATGAAGCTCCGTGAGAAGAATTCCTTCCGGAGTAATCTCCATTACACCCATTTCCGTAATAATCATATCCACTACGCCAACCGCGGTGTAGGGCAGTCTGCACTCCTTCAGGATTTTGTGTGCACCCTTTTGCGTGTGCTGCATTGCGATGATTACTTTCTTTGCGCCAACTACCAGATCCATGGCACCGCCCATTCCCGGAACCATCTTTCCCGGTACGATCCAGTTGGCCAGATTTCCGTGCTGGTCTACCTCAAGAGCTCCCAAAATCGTTGCATCCACATGGCCGCCTCGAATAATTCCGAAAGAGGTCGCACTGTCGAAGAACATGGCACCGGAATTCACTGTTACGTACTGGGCTCCGGCATTTACGATGTCCACATCTTCTTTGCCTTTCTCAGCAGCAGGTCCCATTCCCATAATACCGTTTTCTGATTGGAGCACAATATGTACTCCTTCCGGAAGAAAATTCGCAACCATGGTGGGTAGTCCGATTCCAAGGTTTACTACATCTCCATCCTTAAGCTCCTTAGCCACTCTAGCGGCGATGATTTCCTTTATATCTGCCATGGCTTCTCACCTCCTACGATGGCATCCACGAAGATGCCTGATGTTA
>JAQSXD010000306.1 GCA_029266295.1 Bacillota bacterium
TTCCATCAAACCGGTCATGTCTGTAAAGGCCAATATTGTCCACTTGAAAAACGTTCCTGCCGGTTTTTCCGTAAGCTACGGCAGGAAGTTCACAACCGCAAGAGAAAGTCTGATTGCAACCCTTACCCTGGGCTATGCCGATGGTTATCCAAGATTTCTTTCGGGGAAAGGCAGGGTCATCGTAAATGGTGTCTATGCTCCTCTGGCAGGAAATATCTGTATGGATCAGTGTATGGTTGATGTAACTGACGTTCCGGGCGTAACGCTGGGCGACGAGGTAGTTCTGATGGGCAGCCAGGGAGATCTGACGATTCTTGCCGATGAAATCGGAGAAAAGACCGGCACCATCAATTATGAAGTCGTATGCGCTTTCGGTCAGAGACTGCCGAAAGTTTATGTTCGATAAGCCTGATTTTTCCTTAGACAGGCGGGCATAATCAATAATGAATCAACAACGAAAAAGGAAACAGTCCCGCGCAAGCGGCTGTTTCCTTTTGTTCTCTTGGCTGTTATTCCTGCACTAGCGCAAGCATCTCCTTGAACAGGGAATTGATCCGAACCAGCGCATCGTTTCTGACTTCCTGAATGCCGCCGATCTCCGCAAAAGCGGCTTCCATGGCCTCATAGTCGAGCGCCTTCAGCGCTTCTTTCTTCTCTTCTGCGATCGCTTTGATGTCACCCTTCGTATTTTTAAGCTCCTCTGTTACCGACTTTAGTTCTTCGCTATAAGCTGCCAGCTTTGCTGCTGTTTCTTCATCCAGTATGGTTCCTGCTTCTTTCTGCGCCTTAAGACTCGCGGAAAGCTCCTTTCGGAGCGCTGTATTCTCCTGGCGAAGGGCTCTATTGAGATCGCGTTTTTCTTTTACTCCATCTCGTTCTTCCTTGACCGCTGCTCTAAAATCCGATGCTCCTGCTTTCTTCTCCTGAAGCTCGGCCTTTTTCTCCTTCACCTTTTCCTGAACGGCAAACGATTTGCTCGCTTCATTCCCGGATACCGATCCATCCGATTCATTTGCAAAGGCACTTACGCTCATTGATAATACAAAGATCAACGTACTCATGACGACAACTACTTTTTTTATTTTCATTTTGATCCTTCCTTTCATCTGGTTCTTTGTTTTTTCTTAAATGGGGCATCGAGTCTCAATTAGGAATTTCAAGATCCGAGTCCTCTATCTCGTCAAGGGAATTGACTACCGCTTCAAGCTCATCCAAGGTTTTCAGTGTTTCATCCAAAACAGCCTGGCTTTCTGCATAAGCAGACTGATTGCTGCCGGAGTCCGGTCTCCCGGAATCTGTTCCCTTGGAGTCCACCCGCCCGGAGTCCGGGCTGCTAGCGTCAGCCTCTTGAGAATCATCAGGGTCCTGGGTGGAGCTCTCTGAGGATGGCTGATAATCATCCTCCTGCACTGCCGTTTTATCACTGGAATCATGCCCGGCAGAAGGACTGCTGCGATTCTGTCCTGCGCAGTTCACAGAAATCACCATGATGAATATGATCAGCAACATGATACATCCTTTTCGCTTCACCTTATTTCCTATCCTTCCTTTCTCAATGGACTGCAGACCGTTTTCCCTCTCTGCATATTCAGTTTATCGGATCTTGATTGGAAAAGCAAAGGTCAAACTGTGGCAAATTAGTGGCAGGGATTCAATATGAGAAGATTTTGTGTATAATAAGGACAGGAGGTGGCTTTATGCAGAAAATTTATATTGCCGACGACGAAAAAAATATCAGGGATCTTATTGAGGGGTTTCTTACCAACGAAGGGTTTGATGTGAAAGCCTTTGAAAATGGGGATGCGCTTTTAGAAGAATTCCTTCGAATTCCCTCCGATATGGTGATCCTGGATATCATGATGGAAGGAACCGATGGGCTTTCGGTTTGTTCGCAAATCCGCTTAAGGCATAATGTTCCCATCATCATCGTCTCTGCCAGAGACAGCGAGCTGGACAGGATCACCGGATTTACGCTGGGGGGAGATGATTATCTGGTAAAACCATTCTCTCCCATCGAGCTTGTAGCCAGGATCAAGGCGATTTTTCGTCGTGTAAGCCTGGATCAGACAGTCGTATCCAAAAAGATCTTTGCATACGGCGATATTACAATGAATCTTGCTTCCAGAGCATGCCTGCTGAATGGAACGCCATTGGACCTTACACCAACAGAGTTCGCGCTTCTCTCCTATATGTTTGAGCACAGCGATCGGGCTATTTCCCGAAGTGAACTCCTTAAAAACGTATGGAAATTTGACTTTGAAGCAGACACGAGAGCCACTGACGATGTGCTGAAACGGCTGAGAAAAAAACTGACAGGGAGCACTGTCAGCATCGAATCGGTATGGGGCTTTGGATTTAAACTAAAGCTGGGTGACCAACATGAAAACAATTAAAACCAAGATATCGTCTCCCTTCCTAAAGATCATTTTTGCAATTCCCCTCATGATTCTCATTTTGTTCAATCTATCCATGCATGTATACGTTGACCGAACCTCCCGGGAAGAGCTGAAAAGCGCTGCTTCTGGTATTGAAATTCTGATCCGGCAGCAGCTTATGGACAATGCCTTAAATCAAACGGCAGATCCCATGTCCTCGGAAGGCTTAACCGGGCTGAGAAATAATTTGAAGCTCTCAAAAGCTTCTTTGCTAAATCATGTAAAGTCCATGAATATTGAGTTTCTTCTCATTGCAAAAGATGGTACCGTCCTGTTTCCAAAATCCTATAACGACAGCTTCCTATCCCAAAGAATCGTGGCAAAAGCAACGGCGAACCTTGACCATGCTGAGGAAAATACGATTATCAAATACCGGGTTGGCCGAGAAAAATATTATGCAACTTATCAAATGTTGACCGACGGGCCCACTTCCACAAGGCTGGCCTTTATCTCATCCGGGAGTCAGGCCGCGGCTTTTGCACGTCTGGTTAATATGATCCTATTCGTAATTACCGCTCTGTCAGCTGCTCTGGCAACCTCCATCGCATTGAAGGTCTCAAAGGAGCTCTCCCTTCCTATTTCACGCCTGACGGATTATGCGAAGCGAATCGGCAGCGGTGAATTTCTGGAGCTGCCGGAGGATCTGAGCAGCGTTGAAATCTATGAGCTTACCAAGAGCATGAATGAAATGAGCCAGCAGCTGAAACAGTATGACAACGCTCAGAAATCATTTCTGCAGAATGCTTCTCATGAGCTGAGAACACCACTCATGAGCATACAAGGATATGCCGAGGGAATTTCCGCCGGGGTGTTTCTTGATGCAAAAAAAACTGCAGAGATTATACGTGAGGAAAGCCGCCGCCTGAATCATCTGGTAGAACAGCTTCTCACGCTTTCTCGCATTGAGAATAAGAACTACCACGGGGAGCTGAGCTGCTCCAATTTGTGTGACAACATGAAAGAGTATCTGCAGCGAATTAACGGGTATGCCATGAAGGAGGGAAAACTGATCAAGCAGCACTTCCCGAAAGAATCGTATGCAGCTATGATCGATGACACTCTGCTTGCGCAAGCCGTAATCAATACCCTATCTAATTGTGTCAAGCATGCGCGAGGAACCGTCACCGCTGCGCTTTTTGCAGAAGGCTGCAATGCTGTGATACAAATTTCCGACGATGGAGACGGCATATCCGCGGAAGACCTCCCGCATATCTTTGAACGGTTTTATAAAGGAAAAGGAGGCAATTTCGGCCTTGGACTTTCCATTGCAAAATCTGCAGTCGAGTTCATGGGAGGAAGTATCACCGCCTATAATAGCAACGGCGCCGTTTTCGAAATACGCATCCCCTTAAGTTAGAGAACCTCCGATTCCGTGACTAAGTTACGGAATTTTTTTTTAGGAGATATTGTTCTGTGATTAAGTTACGGAATTGGATTTCTCAGCGTATATAATAGAGACAGAAAGTATTTAAACACGCTAAAACTATAAAAGCAATGCTGCCAAAGATCGTAAACTTGCATTGCTAAAAAAATAAAGGAGATAGAGAAATGAGCGCATTAACAATCACGATGGAAAACTTTGAGAACGAGGTTCTAAAATCTGATAAACCGGTACTGCTAGATTTCTGGGCATCCTGGTGCGGACCCTGCAAAATGGTTTCACCGGTAATTGATGAAATCGCAGGTGAGGTCACCCATGCCAAGGTAGGCAAAGTCAACGTGGATGAGCAGCCTGAACTGGCGGCGAAATTCAGAGTGATGAGCATACCCACACTTGCTGTGATGAAAGGTGGAGAACTCGTCAAGACATCAGTGGGAGCAAGACAAAAGGATGCCATCCTCTCCATGCTAAAGGAATAAGTTCAAACATATGAGGGCCAAAATGTGATCTCCTGATCCATTTTGGCCCACTCCCAAACCAACTCATAATAAAATACAGAGCCGGACGGAACCTTCAAATTCCGTCCGGCTCTGATCGTTTCCGGTTCTCTCCCTAACTGGACGCCCCGATCAGGAGTCCCATTACCGCACCGTAAAGGGTGGAGTTGTATGGACTTGCTGTGATGGGACAGCTTCCTGTAGAACAGCCCACCAGTTTATAATAAGCAAAGCCCAGCAAAGCTCCAATCACAATTCCTGCAATTGATTTGATTAACATGATATACCTCCTATTCCATAACCAATGCCTTCATGGGACAGAATCGAACACATTTGCCGCACTTGATGCATTTTTCTTCATCCACGGAGGGGGCATCATATCCCCGTTGTACTAAAGCGCCCACGGGACAGACTCTGACCGATGGGCAGGGGTGGTTCTGGGGACATTTACTTTTTTTGACTATCAGCGAAAGGTTCTTTTTGTCCTGCAAAGCTGTTTCATTTGCTTCTCTCTTGAATGAACCGAATATACTCATTTTACATAACCTCTTTTCTTTCAATACTCCGGATTTTTTATACTGTTTTCAAAAAAACTTAGCAATATTTGAAAATCGTATTCAGTGTCTCTATTGTATAGAAAGAAACGGTTACGTTCTGTGACCATATCACAAAGAAACCGGATACGCAGCATGATGTTTTCCATCATACTGCGTATCCGGCCTGTTTCTTATACCTCCCGCATGAGACTGAAGGTCTGTATCAGGTTCAAGGTGCCATATCCCCATTGCTGGTTTGGATAGGTAATCGTCTCACTTCTTGAGCAGCCTCTGATGAGATAAGCTCTGATATGATAGGTACTCATGGAAACCTCGTTTCCTCG
>JAQSXD010000307.1 GCA_029266295.1 Bacillota bacterium
GGGTGCGATACTCATCGCAAAATCAGCATGGTGGGGTACTTGGTTTGATTACACCCTGACTGAAATCGGAGATTCGGCTTATTACATCATCATGTTTGGGATGTTTGGAGCAATGATCCGAATTCTGCAGTACTCGGGATCAGCACTTGGCTTTGCCGATATCGGGGCAAAGCTTGCAAACTCCAGGAAAAAGACAATGCTCTTTACCTGGGTGTTGGGAATTATTATTTTTGTTGAAGATTATTTGAATGCATTAGGCGTTGGCGTAGCAATGCAGACGCTGACGGACAAGTGGAAAATTTCAAGAGAGTATTTGGCATTTATCGTAAACTCTACTGGAGCAGCGGTCTGCATTCTTGTTCCCTTTTCCTCATGGGGGATTTTATATGCAAGCCAGATTGAGGAGGTAGGTGTTTTAGGGGAGGTATCAGGCTTTACTGCTTATGTTAATGCGATTCCCTTTATGCTGTATGCATGGATTGCTGTCATCGTAGTACCGCTTTTTGTTCTTGGCATTGTACCGCTTTACGGCCCCATGAAGAAGGCTGAGGAGCGAGTTCTTAGCACGGGCAGGGTATTCCCGGATTATCACTATGAAGAAGAGACCGTGGATGGAATGCAGGATGACACAAAGCCTTCCAATGCTTTGAATTTTATCGTACCGATGATCGTTCTGATCGGCATTACCATTTATACCGCGGATATCGTATTTGGTGTCATTATTTCTGTTGTAGCTGCCTTCATCATGCTGTTTTTCCAAAAGCTGATGAGCTTAGGCCAATTCTGTGATCACATCGTAGGCGGGTTCAAGGACATGCTGTATGTTACCATGCTGGTATTAGCAGCTTTCGTTCTTCAGGACTTCAATGATGCACTTGGATTGACTCCTTTTGTGATCGACAGTGTAGCGCCGATTCTGAGCCCGGCTTTATTCCCTGCAGTAACCTTCATCGTAATTGCAGGTCTGGCATTTGCAACCGGGAGTTTCTGGGGTGTTGCAGCGATTTCCTTCCCCATTATTCTGCCTCTAGCGATTGCGCTGAACGTCAACCCGTATATGGCCATCGGAGCGGTAGCGGCAGCGACAGCCTTCGGAAGTCATGCCTGCTTCTACAGTGATGCGGTAACGGTTACCTGCGCGGCTACGGGCTTAAAGAATATGGATTATGCCAGAACGTCCCTGCCGCTCATTGGACTTCCTCTGGTACTCGGTGTGGTGGCTTACCTAATTTTAGGTATTGTCATGGCCTAATGGTAAGGGGACTGGCGAAAGCGAAAGCAGGAAAGGGTGATGGATATGGTGAAAGGTAAAATAAAAGTAGGAATGACACAGTTTTCCTGTGAACGGGACTGTGATTTGAATCTGAAAAAGGCAGAGCATCAGATTAGAACTATGGCAGCCATGGGGGCAAAAATCATCTGTCCACAAGAGCTTTTTTTCGGTACATATTTTGCTCAAATCATTGATTATAAAAAATATGATTGGGCGGAACCCGTTGACGGACCTGTCAATACGAAAATGCAGAATCTAGCCCGGGAATTGGGTGTGGTGATCGTAAGCTGCTATTATGAATATGCCATGGATGGTCTTTATTTTAATTCGGCAGCAGTATTTGATGCAGACGGGACATTGCTTGGGAATTACAGGAAACATCATATCCCCGAAGGTCCACAGTATCTTGAAAAGTATTATTTCACGCCAGGAGATACACCTTATCAGGTTTTCCGATCAAAGTACGGGACCTTTGGCGTTCTGATCTGCTGGGATGAATGGTTCCCTGAGCCAAGCAGGATTTTGGCATTAAAGGGGGCAGACTTTATCTTCTATCCCTCTGCCATTGGTTCCGAGCCGGATCACCCTGAAATTGACACCTCGCAGACGTGGATGGATGCGATTCGCGCCCATGGGATCCATAATAATTTCTATGTCTGTGCGTGCAACCGGGTGGGCAGGGAAGAAGCCGATGACGGAAGCGGAGCGATGGAATTTTACGGACGCAGTTTTGTTTCCGATCCCTGGGGCAGATTGATCGCGGAAGGCAAGCGAAGCGAAGAAGATCTCATTGTGGCAGAGCTTGATCTGGATGAAATCAAAAGGGCAAGAGATATTCTCCAGTTTCACAGAGACCGGAGAGTGGACTCCTATGCAGAATTACTGAACCTTCACATTCCGGAATAAAGTTTGAATTGTAACAAATATGATACTCGTTCAGATATAGAATCGATTGACTTAGCAATTTAAGATCAGAATGACTTGGAAAGGATAAGAAGAAGGTATGAGTGCAGATATCGTTATCATGAGCGGTGCAATTTTTGACGGTGTAGCTGAGTGCCCCTTTGAGGGGTATGTGGCCATCAAGGGCAACCGGATTGCCGCTGTGGGAAGAATCAAGGAGGCTGAAAAACAGATTGGGCCGGAAACGAAGGTATATCAATTTGAGAACGAGTTGGTGATGCCCGGTTTTCATGACAGTCATACACATCTATTGATGGCAGGAATGTTTCGTTCCTATGTGAATCTCGCCAACGCCAGATCTGAAGAGGAAGCGGTTCGCATGGTGAAGAAATCGGTGGAACAAGGCAATTCCAAGGAGGGGTGGATCATTGGCTTTAGCTGGTATCACGTTTTTTGGGAGAATAAACAGCTGCCTAGCAAAAGGACGCTGGATGCATATTTCCCTGACAGACCTGTTTTTCTGCTGAATGCGGAGGCCCACGGAGCATGGGTGAACTCTAAAGCGCTCGAAATTGCTGGAATTACCAGTGATACACCAAACCCTTTCGGTGGTGAAATAGACAGAGATGAAAAGGGCGAAGCAACCGGATTCCTGTATGAATCAGCAGTTGGCTTGGTCAGTAAATTTGCTCTTTGCTTCTCAGAGGACGAAGAAAGAAAGCTGATTCGTTCTTATCAGCAGCAGGCTGCAGAATACGGAATTACTTCAGTCAATGACGTTCAGCCATATTTCCACGGGAATATGGGAAATCTGGCAGTCTACAGCCAGATGGACAGAGAAGGGGAGCTGACCGTTAGAGTACATGCTGCACCGGATTTACTGGGTGATCTGGATCAGGTGGAAGATTGGCGTGACAGGTATCGTTCAGAGAAACTCAGGGTAGAGATGCTGAAGCAATTTCTGGATGGGGTGAGCACCACACACACGGCACTGGTTCTTGAAGAATACAGTGACGCACCTGGAAATTACGGTATCTCTCTCAATGATGTGGATGCGATAAAAGAAGCAGTGCCCGACGCCCATAGAAGAGGATTTTCGGTTAAGCTCCACTCCTGCGGGGATCTGTCTGCCCGTATGGCATTGGATTACTATGAATCCGCCATTGAAAAGTACGGAAAAAACCGGTGCCGTCATGCGATTGAGCATGTTGAACTGATTCAAGAGGAAGATATTGTTCGGTTTGGAGAATTGGGAGTCGTTCCGTCCGTCCAACCAGAGCATATTGCGCTGACCCAGACCTTTGAGGAAAACCCCTATCCGGTAACCCTTGGAAAGGAACGAGCGGATCAAACATGGCCGCTAAAAAGCCTGTATGATTCGGCTGGGCTCCTAGCCATCGGAAGTGATTGTCCAGTGGTTGATAATAACCCGTTTCTCGAAATTTACAGAGCAGTTACAAGGCTTCACAATGACGGAAAACCCGATGGAGGCTGGAATCCCTCCCAAAAGCTTACCATGTACGAGGTGCTGAGAAGCTATACCTATGGTTCGGCATGGGGGGTGAGTAGGGAGGATGAATTGGGGACACTGGAAGCAGGAAAATTTGCGGATATCATTGCCATCGACCGCAACTTGTTTGCTGTTGATCCATCTGAGATTCTAACCAGTCAGGTGATTCTGACGGTCATGGACGGAAGAACGCTGCTTGAAAAGCAATAAAAGCTGCTGTCCGAATTGGAATTAAAAAATGTTGATTGAAGCATAATAAGACGAATTTAAATCGATCGAAACCATTAAAAAAAGCAGGGATATTGGATTCCTGCTTTTTCTAACACTTTTATATAGACATACAGCAGAGACTGCTTGGCAAACGGTAGGAAACATGATTTAATAAACTTATAAATCCAATCTCAATTTAGCGCGGGGGGAGAGATAAATGGCTGAACTAAAACAACGGAACGGAATTGATAAAGCTTTTCTGCTTGATACAATATTAAATACAACAAGTGAACTATTCGTACTTGTTGACCGTGAGGGATATATTGAAGAGATCAGCCAGCCTTACGCTGAATTCATCGGGGTGAAAAAGGATCTGGTGATCGGAATGCATGTGACAGAAGTAATCGAAAATACAAGGATGGACCTTGTGGCCAGAACCGGTGTTCCTGAGGTTGAAGAAGTACAGAAGATCAACGGTCAGAAAATGATTGCAACGAGGCTGCCCATCCTGAAGGACGGCAAGGTGGTCGGAGCATTTGGCAGGGTGCTCTTTAAGAATGTTATGGATCTGAATAACCTGTATGAGAAGATCAACAAAATTGAGAGTGAACTGGACCTTTATAAGCTGCAATTCGGAAAGATCAATACCGCGCGCTATACGGTAGACGATATTATCGGAGATAGTCATATTATGGCTAGCCTTAAGGATACGGTGAGAACCATTGGCAGAACAAATTCCAGTGTTTTGATTCTGGGAGAGAGTGGTACCGGAAAGGAGCTGTTTGCCCATGCAATCCATAATGCCAGCAGCAGAGCAAAGCAGCCCTTTATATGCCTGAACTGCGGAACGATTCCAGAGGATTTGCTGGAATCGGAGTTGTTCGGCTATGAAGAGGGGGCTTTCACGGGTGCACGGAAGGGCGGAAAGATTGGGATGTTTCAGGCAGCGCATAAGGGCACGATCTTTCTGGATGAGATCGGCGACCTTCCTCTATCGATGCAGGTTAAGCTGCTACGGGTTCTACAGGATAAAGAAATCCAAAAAATAGGAGCAACACAGAGGGAGGCGGTGGACGTCAGGGTCGTTGCTGCGACCAACAAAGATCCGTACCAGATGGTGCAGGAAAAAGAATTTCGTTCGGACTTGTATTACAGGCTTAACGTGGTCAGTTTGCGGATTCCTGCGTTAAGGGAACGTAAGGAAGATCTTCCGTTGCTGGCCCAAAGCATTATTCGGAAACTAGCAAAAAAGGAAAGCATCCAGGTAGATCGGATCAGTGACAATGCGATTCCTGGGAAGCCAGAGAGTCATCGGTGTGGAGCACCTGCCCGCCAGAATCACAGGAATACAGCCACAGGCAGACCCCAGAAGCCTGCGAGAAATCATGGATGAAACGGAACGGGTGGCCATTATAAATACATTACACAGCTTTAACGGTCAAAAAACTAAAACTGCAAAAGCTTTGGATATCAGCAGAACAAGCCTCTATGAAAAGATGCAGAAATATGGGATTGAATAAATGGAAAAGGATGCTGCCGTGATAAAATTCAGAAAAGCATACAGATTTGGGACGTTTTTAGGTATTGTGTACGAAAAAATGTACAAAAATTTTGGCGAATAGATAAATATGTGCGGGATTCTTTACGAGTTCCGCCTTTTTCTATATTTTTATTGAACGATACAATGAATGGAACGAAAAGATACTCTCTCATAAAACTCTGAACCTTTTGCAATAAGCCATTTTCTACAGATGATTAAAAATATGGAATGATATTTGCTATATTTAGAATCACCATGGTAGAAGTTGTGTGACACACGTTTATTGAAAAGAGAGGAAGAAACTATAATGGGAAAGGAAAAGGTCAGTATTGTCACAGGAGCGGCGAGCGGGATCGGCTTTGCTGTCGCCAGTGCCTTCGCAGAAGATGGCATGAAGGTTGTAATGGCAGATGTAAATGAAGAAAAACTGAAGGCTGCCGCAAACACACTTGGATGCGATTATTATGCTGCAGATCTAAGCAGCCGGGAAGCTTGCAAGGGGCTTGTTGACTATACGCTGAAGACCCACGGAAAAACAGATATTCTGGTCAATGTAGCCGGAATACAAACTGTAGCCGCTATCGAGGATTTTCCTGAAGATCGTTGGGATTTTATGATTTCCTTGATGCTTACGGCGCCATTTTTATTAACCAAGTATGTATGGAATTCAATGAAGGAACAGCAATGGGGAAGAATTATCAACCTGAATTCCATTCACGGTTTGGTGGCATCCGAATATAAAGCCGCCTATGTATCTGCAAAACATGGCCTGATGGGATTAACAAAAACAGCAGCACTGGAGGGAGGTCCCTACGGGATCACCGTGAACTCAATATGTCCGGCTTATGTCAGAACACCTCTGGTGGATGATCAGATTGAGGCACAGGCCTTGAATCATGGCATCTCCAAAGAAGAAGTTGTCTCGAAAATAATGCTTCAAAAGTCCGCAATAAAAACGTTACTAGAACCCTCAACGATTGCAGAAGTCGTTAAATTTCTCTGTTCTAATGCGGGGAATAATATAACCGGCTCTGCCTTGACCATCGATGGAGGTTGGACTGCAGCGTAATTAGGCCTGCGGTTTCCAGGTGCGGTTCTGTAAAAAGAATCCAAAGTAATAATAGGAGGAAAACAGGACATGTTAGGTGTTATTGGTATTATCATTTCATTAGGACTTTTAATGTATCTTGCTTATAAGGGCTGGTCCGTCATTATTCTGGCGCCCCTTCTGGCGCTATTGGCGGCTGCCTTTGCAATTTTCGACGGGGGCAGTGTTCATCTTCTTGCTACATATACGGAGAGCTTCATGGTGAATCTTGCCAACTATGTAAAGAATTATTTCCCGATTTTCCTGCTGGGCGCTTTGTTTGGCAAGGTGATGGATGATTCGGGAGCAGCAAAGTCCATCGCCGTATTTATATCTGAAAAAATAGGAAAAGGAAAAGAAATCTGGGCCGTTGTTTTGTCTTGCGCCATCATAACATATGGAGGGGTATCCCTGTTCGTAGCTGCCTTTGCCATTTACCCCATCGGCGCTGCTTTATTCAAGGAAGCGGATATTCCCAAGAGGCTTCTGCCTCCCGCCATCGCATTGGGCGCATTTACCTTTACGATGACTGCCATTCCGGGAACACCACAGATTCAGAATGCGATTCCCATGAAATATTTTGGAACCGACGCGTTTGCCGCACCGATTCTCGGCATTGTCGCAGCAGTAATTATGCTGCTTGGCGGGATGTTCTGGTTGACTTCAAGACTGAGTAAGGCTAGAGCGCTGGGAGAGGGCTACGGCGAACATGGAGATTCCCATCTTCATGGCACCGATACGACGAACCTTCCTTCCTTTACCGTATCAATTCTGCCTATTTTGTTCGTTCTTGTAGGCAACTTCATTCTGTCAAAACAGGTATTCCCCAATATTGATGCTGCGTATCTCGAAACAGATTATAAAACAACCCTTACCGCTGTATTGGGAAGCTGGAGCTTGATTATATCGCTGATTATCGGAGTACTTCTTGCAATTGGATTGAATTATAAGCGTTTTGATGATATTCGCAGATGCCTCAGAGAGGGTGTTCAGGGTTCCTTCCTGGCCATCATGAATACAGCATCCGAGGTGGGATATGGAAATGTCATTAAAGGTCTCGCTGCCTTCAGCATCGTTGCGGCAGGAATGACAAGCATATCCGCTAACCCTTTGATTGGAGAGGCAATTTCCTCGTCGGTGCTGGCAGGAATCACAGGTTCTGCATCGGGTGGGCTGAGCATTGCACTGGAGACTTTCAGTGAAACCTTTATGGCACGTGCCGCAGAACAAGGAATCAGCCCCGAAGTACTTCATCGTGTTGCATCTGTAGCCTGCGGAGGCCTGGATACGCTGCCTCATAATGGTGCTGTTATAACACTTCTTGGCATCACCGGGATGACTCATAAACAGTGCTATGCAAATATCGGAATGTGTACCGTAATAATCCCGACCATTGCTGTGATCGCGATCATCATTCTCGGATCCTTCGGAGTGGTCTAAACAGTAATTCACCATATCGGAAAGCGTTTCTAGGCGACTGGAGGCGCTTTCCAGCAAATCGGTAATAGTAACGGATCAGCGCTTTCCTTATGATAGGAAGCGAAGAAGGAGGTCGTTATGATCAATAAAATAAAAACTGCAGCAGAAGCAGTAGAGCCGATACAGGATGGTGCAGTGATCATGGTCGGAGGCTTTATGGCAACAGGAACCCCTGAAATCCTCATCGATGCGCTGGCAGCGAAAGGGGTAAAGCACCTGACAGTGATCTGCAATGATGCAGGTGTTCCGGGAAGAGGGGTTGGAAAGCTCCTGACCAATGGACAGATTAAAACGCTGATCGCATCTCACGTTGGGTTAAATCCCGAAGTAGCACAGCGTATGAATACAAAAAATGAAGAGGATAAGCTCACATGCATTTTAGTACCTCAGGGCACTCTGGCGGAGCGGATTCGTGCGGCAGGAGCGGGGCTGGGCGGGTTTTTGACCCCGACGGGAGTGGGAACCATCGTCGCCGAAGGAAAGCAAGTCATCCATGCCGGGGGACGAGATTATTTACTTGAATTGCCTCTGAAAGCTGACTTTGCCTTGATTAGAGGATCTGTTTCCGATGAGTTCGGAAATACCGTCTATAACGAAGCCACAAGAAACTTCAATCCCATGATGGCCACGGCGGCAGATCACGTTATCGTGGGGACGTGCAGCATCGTAAGAGTAGGGGAGATTGATCCCAATCATGTAGTGACGCCAGGTATTTTTGTCGATACAATTGTAGGAGGTGAAAAACCATGGCAGATATAAAGGGAATCATAGCGGCGAGAGTGGCGAAGGAACTCAAGGATGGAGATGTTGTAAATCTTGGGATCGGTCTGCCTACAATGGTAGCGAATTTCATCCCCGAAGGCGTAGATATCACTTTTCAGTCGGAAAATGGCTTTCTTGGTCTGGGGCCTGCTCCGGTACCGGGAGATGAGGACATCGATCTTGTGAATGCAGGTGCTCAATATGTTACGGTGAAACCCGGTGCCTGCTTTTTTGACAGCGCTGCCTCATTTGGAATCATCCGGGGAGGGCATGTGGATGCAACGATTCTAGGCTCCCTAGAGGTTGATGAGCATGGGAATCTCGCAAATTGGATTGTACCGGGGAAAATGGTTCCCGGTATGGGCGGTGCCATGGATCTGGTGGTGGGTGCAAAGAAAGTAATCATCGCAATGCAGCATACGAATAAAGGGAAACACAAGATTCTAAAAGAGTGCACACTGCCTTATACCGCTGTCGGCGTAGTTGATCTCATCATCACTGAGATGGGCGTGATGGAGATTACTTCGTCAGGTGTAGTGCTCAAGGAACTGCATCC
>JAQSXD010000010.1 GCA_029266295.1 Bacillota bacterium
CTAACATGTCCAACTATAACGGTCGGACTATGGCTGGTGTTCTGCTGATCAGGGAAAACGGTGAAGTAGTCATCATCAAGCCGGCGCAAAAGTACGGAGATCTTGTGGCTAACGAAATTAAGCTGTAGAGGAGGAGACTTCGGAAATGTACCAATTAGAAACATACCAGAATAGAACAACGGTGAAAGAATATATCAGAGATTATGCTGAGGGAGAAGGATTTCTTGAATTTTGCGAGAAACATATCGGTTTTGGACAAATCTGGTCCTGCCCTCTTTATGATCTCAATCCCGCTGACTACGAAAAAAAGTATAAATATCTTTATCTCTTTGGCAGGCGCGTCATCTTTGAGCCGGAAGAAAATCATGACAAGGTATGGAAAAAATCAAAAGCCGTGGACAGAGAGCTGGAGCGGGCGAAGAAAAAGGAGCGTGAGAAATACATCAGTGAAGTTTGCCTGATGGAAAGAAACGTACTTATGGAGCAAATTCAGGCATTGGAAAGAAAATACCCGGGCAGTATCAGCCTCACTGCCGGAAGCTGCCACGTCTGCAGCAGATGCAATCGCACCGAAGAGGAGGGCTGCCGGTATTCTGATGAGATTCGCTTTTTTATTGAATCTCTTGGAGGGAGCATCGGTGGAACCGCAGGAGAGCTTCTGGGTATTGAGCTGCAGTGGATGAAACACCAGCCGTCTGGATATTATACCCTGATAGCAGGACTCTTTTCAGATGATCCAAGAGTAGAAATTTGAATGTAAGGAAGAGAATATGAATATCAGTCAATTAACTAACCCCGAAAATGTAATTTTTATGACGACGAAAGAATTTGTAGCGAGATTCGCAGACAAAACAGGGATTTCTGATTTGGAACAGGAAATTGAGACATTTCGTCTGAAGCCAGGCAAGGAAGGAAAATTGCTCATCGGAGAAAAGCGCACGACTTTTAAAATTTTTATGCCGAAATTCCTGTTCAAGAAACGCTTTCCGCAGGATGATTGCGTCTGGGTTTCCCTGGGAGACAGTTATCCCTATTACTGCCTTCAGGACATGGAGCCGTGGATGGATAAGCGCTACAGTTTCTTTACTAATTGCCGATGTGAATATTTTCCGTGCCACAAAGGAATTGACGAGGAAGCGTTTAACTGTCTGTTTTGCTATTGCCCGCTGTACCCGCTGAAGGACCAGTGCGGCGGAAAGTTTCGTTACATTGGAAGCATCAAAGATTGCAGCGGTTGTACCGTGCCCCATCGGAAGCAAAATTATGGGTATATCATAGGCAGATTTGCGGAAATCGCAGAAGCATCGAAACCAGACTGAAGGAAATAATCGGTATTCAAATAAAATTCAGCAGGAAAGCAGATATCGAGAAGCGAATGTTTAAGAAGGATCTGTTTATTTCCTGTATCATTTTTCATCTCTAAAATTAATTATACATTATAATCTTGATTTTCATCATTTACAAAATAAAAACCGAAGTGATATATTACCAGAGTAATAAAAAGCTCCGGATTCATAATAAGATGAGAATATAAGTACTGTTTTGCTGCTATTTTTGAATAACAGAAAATGGTTTTTTGACGTAAAGGAAAATATTTGTTATACTTGCATAGTACTATTTTCCAAAACGATTGGGGAGGATGGCTATGGACGCTAAAAAAGTGCTGATTATTGAAGACGAAAAATCCATATCAGATATTATAAAATTTAACTTGGTGAAGGAAGGCTTTGAGGTGGATACGGCATACGACGGGCAGGAGGGTCTTGAAAAGGCACTTGCACGGCAGCCGGACTTAATCCTTCTTGATGTAATGCTTCCTCTAATGGACGGATTTCAGGTCTGCAAAAAAATCAGAGAGACCTGTTCTGTTCCTATTCTGATGCTTACCGCGAAGGAAGAAGAGGTAGATAAGGTTCTAGGCCTTGAACTGGGGGCAGATGATTATATTACAAAGCCCTTTGGGATGAGGGAGCTCATTGCAAGAATCAAGGCCAACATTAGAAGAACGGATCTTTTGGCAAGCTTGCAGGATGTGCCTTCCAACATTCAGGACTTTGGGAGTCTTGCAATCGATCTGAATCGATACGAAGTCAGGAAACACGGAACAGCGCTGGAACTGACGCTGCGTGAGTTCGAACTGCTCAAGTACCTGGCAGAACGGGAAAATAAGGTGTTTTCCAGAGAGCAGCTTCTTGAAGAAGTCTGGGGCTACGAATATTATGGAGATATCAGAACCGTTGATGTAACGGTGCGTCGGTTGAGGGAAAAGCTGGAGGATGATTCCAGCGATCCAAAATACATCATGACAAAAAGAGGTATCGGGTACTACTTCAGGAGGCCGTAAGGGTTATGATCAGAAAAAAGAGATGGTCCAGCATAAGATGGAAGCTTGTTTTTATCTACTTCCTTCTTGTATTTATTGCAACGACAATCATCGGTGTTTTTATCATGAGTCAATTGGAGGCTTATTATAAAGATTCAATTAGTAGCAACATTACCCGTATGGTTGAAGAAACGATGCTGCGTTCGTCTCTGCAGGAGTATGGGGATCTAGCCAGTCATCAGGCTGAAATTCAGACCAATATTGACAATTGGGGGAGAGGCGTACAGCAGGAGATTTTCGTCATCGATGACGCGCTTACGATTATTGCGTCCAATAACGAAAATTTAAATATGAAAAGTGCTGTGGAGTTTCTGGATCAAGACCTCATTGTAAGCGGTCTTTCCGGAAAAATAGACGAAAAAGACGATATAATCAAGTCTTCCAAAAAAGAAACCCCGGTAAAAAGTCTCGTTTTCCCCATCGGTGAAGAAGATGAGATTAGAGGGGTTCTTTATATACGCGAGGATATGACCAGCGTTTATAAAACCATCGATGATTCAAGGCTTATTTTTGTTCAGGCAATGGCAATCGCCTTGCTGATTACGGTAGTGCTTGGCTTTTTTATTGCCAGAAGTATTACAGTACCGATTAATGATGTGACAGAAAAGGCCGAAAAGATGGCGGGGGGCGACTTCAGCCAGGAGGTCAGTGTCAAATCAGATGATGAAATCGGCCGTCTTGCAGAAATGTTCAATCTGCTTAGACAGCAGCTGAATCTAACCCTTTCTGAAATATCCAACGAAAAAAGCAAATTGGAGACCATTTTGAAATACATGGCAGACGGACTCATCGCTGTAGACCTTTCTGGCCATATTATACATGCCAATCCGGCGGCGATGGCCATGCTCAGTATTACAGCCGACGATATGGAGAACCGTTATTATGATGATATTATCAGGAACTATAACGAAGGACTTATGTTTGATAAACTTCGGGAAAACAGTAAGGATGGCGGCAACTCAGACATATTTTTCTATGGCGGATCCACTTTTGCGGTGCGATATGACCGGTTCAAGGATGAAAATGCTCAGGATGTGGGCATCATCATGATTCTGCAGGATATTACCGAACGTCAGAAGCTGGAAAACATGCAGACGGATTTTGTAGCAAATGTCTCCCACGAATTAAAGACGCCGCTGACAACCATCAAAAGCTACACAGAAACACTTTTGGATGGCCAGGTGGATGACAAGGAGACGGAAATTCAGTTCTTGGGCATTATAGACCAAGAAGCTGACCGGATGAACCGTTTGGTGAAAGAGCTTCTGCAGCTTTCACGGCTGGATTATAAGCAGGAAAAATGGAATAAGAAGGAGAGCAATCTCATCAGCCTGCTGAAGTCAGTGGTGACGAAGGTTGAGATCACCGCAAAAAACAAGAACCAGCATATGAACTGCATCTTTGACGAGAGCCAAAAAATTATGGCGGTCATAGACAGAGATGGGATTGAGCAGGTCCTGCTCAATGTACTTAGCAATGCGATCAAGTATACGCAGGAAGGCGGACGAATCGATATTGATGCGCTGCGGAAGGATCGATGGGCACAGATTATTGTAACGGACAACGGGATCGGTATTCCGGAGAAGGAATTGTCACGAGTGTTCGAGCGTTTCTTCCGAGTAGACAAAGCCCGCTCAAGAGCGATGGGCGGAACTGGACTTGGTTTGGCAATCTCCAAGCAGATTGTGGAGGAACACAAGGGAACCATTGAAATTGAGAGTAAGGAAGGACGCGGAGCGAAAGTGACGGTGACCTTGCCCCTATCTCATGTCAGAGGAATCAAGAATATAATGTGAATGCACTGACTATTTTGCGGGGGATCTGCAATATCAGACGAATACATGGACACTCCTTTTCATATATTGAAAAGGGGTGTTTTTTATGGATGCACATGTAGTAAATATAGACAACAGAGAAAGAGTTTCCGTTACAGAAGTTGCGGATGTGGAAAGCTTCAACGAGGAGATCATCCTGCTGAGTTTGAAGAACGGCGGCTTGATTATCAGAGGAGAGAAGCTTCATATTCAGAAGCTTGATCTTGAAGAGGGCAGAGTTTTGATTACCGGTTCGATCGGTTCTGCTGTCTATACAGAGAAAAAAGACCGGCAGGATAAGGGATTCCTGAAAAAAATTCTCAAATGATCATAGGAATGAATCCGCTGATCCTGGATCAGTCCTTTGAATTCGTCATCATGCTCGCCGCCGGGATGACGATCATGATTTTCCATGATTTGTATTTAACGCTAAAAATTAAATTTCAGCCAAGCAAGAAGACGTCTTTTATTCAGGATGTCCTATTCTGGCTGTTTGCTGCGCTTTTGACATGTTCTTTTCTTTATTATAGCAGCTTTGGAAGGCTTAGCTTTCATGCTTTGCTAGCATTTGGAGTCGGGGCTGTCTTGTGGAAAAAATTTTTTTGTGCTACAATAAACAACAGGTGATCTTATGTTGAAAAGAAAGAAGCGCCGCAGCAGAGAATTTAAGAACAGCAGCCAGGTTATTGACATTGACGATGCAAGAAGGGAACGAAAAAAGAAGCGGAACGAAGCTGCGGAGAAAAGGGGCAAGGCGCAAAAAACAAAACAGATTGTAACGGAACGCCAGGCAGGGAAAAAAGCCCGTCGCAGAATGGTGTATTTTTTCGTTTTCCTGTTTATCCTATGTCTCATCGGTGTCTCAGCGTTCAATATTATCAGCCTTAAGCTCACAGAAGCCAAAACCATAAAGGAACAGCAGCAACTTTTAGAACAGAAGGACAAGCTGGAGAAAATCTATTCACAGGTCAACAGCCCGGAATATATCGAGCAGCAGGCGAGACAGCAGCTGAGGATGATACGCCCGGGAGAAATCTTATATGTGCTGCCAGATAAGGATGCAAAGAAGGACAAAGGTGGAATTATCCCCGAATAGGAGTTTTCATGATAAAAGAGATCATCGTGGTAGAGGGCAGGGACGATGAAGCTGCAGTCAAGCGGGCAGTGGAAGCGGAAACCATTGCCACCCACGGTTACGGAATCAGCAAAAAAACCTTTGATTTAATAGAAAAGGCGTATGCCGATAGGGGAATTATTATATTTACTGATCCCGACTTTGCTGGGGATCAAATCCGGAAAAGACTTTCCGCACGTTTTCCCGGTGGAAAGCATGCCTTTTTACCAAGGGAAGAAGCCTTAAAGGATGGGGATATCGGAATTGAAAATGCCGCACCGGAACATATCAGAGCAGCGCTGGAAAAGGTCAGGCCATCTACTTCCGAGAAACGCTTCGAATTTACCCAGACGGATTTGTTTGACCTTGCGCTTGTAGGAACTTCCGGAAGTGCGCAGCGCAGGGACAGGCTGGGAAAGCTGCTGGGCATTGGCTACGGAAATTCTAAAGTGTTTCTCAATCGATTGAATCAATATGGGGTTACGCGCCGCGAACTTTTTGAAGCGGTACAGCAAATAGACAAAAGAGGATAATGGGGAAGAGCATGAAATTATATTCACCTACTACAATCAGTGAAGTAAGAAAAAAACACGGCTTTCATTTTTCAAAGAGCCTTGGTCAAAATTTTTTGACAGATAAAAATATCATTGACAAAATTATAGAAAAATCATTGATCGGAAAAGATGATTTGGTCATCGAGATCGGGCCCGGCATCGGAGTGCTTACCGCCGCCGCCGCCGAGGCAGCAGGGAAAGTAATCGCCATTGAGATTGACAGAAATCTGATTCCCATACTAAGAGAAACGCTTTGCGATTATGACAATATAGAGATTATAAACAATGACGTGTTAAAAATTGATTTTGCTTCCTTGCTGGAACAAAATGAGCAGATCAATGGTCAAAAAAGAGAAAGTGTCAGAATCATAGGGAATCTTCCTTATTATATCACGACGCCGATTATTATGAAGATACTGGAGGATCGGGTAAAGACCGACAGCATCACCATCATGCTTCAGAAAGAAGTTGCGGACCGGATCAAGGCGCAGCCAGGTTCAAAAACCTACGGGGCTCTATCCGTTGCCGTGCAGTACTATTGCACCGTGGCGCATGTGACCAATGCGCCAAAAGAGATTTTCGTCCCGCAGCCCAAGGTGGATTCCACTGTGATCAGGCTGGACGTACGCAAGGAGAAACCAGTGCTTTTGTCCAGTGAAGAAACCTTTTTCGCTGTGGTCAAGGCTGGATTCGGACAAAGAAGAAAAACGCTCCTGAACTCTCTAACCGGTATTTACGGGCTGACGAAGGATGAGATTGCAGTAGTCATGGCTACTGCCGGAATCGATCCTGTTAGAAGGGCTGAAACCCTGAGCCTGGAGGAGTTTGCCGCTTTGGCAAATGCGATTCGGGCAGAGAGATAACCGAAGGAAAGCGTGAGATAACAAATCTGGAGGAAATAGCATACTCATGAAAGCTTTTTTTAATAAATATTTGCATAACTCGATCGCACTTTGTGTCGTGCTTTCTTTTATGATCAATTTCATAATCGAAGCTGTAAGCCGGAGATCTGTGCTGCTGTGTTTTGATTTTATCACAGACTCTCCCATGACCTTCCTGTACAACACATTTTTGATCTTCTTTACTTTTTCCATTGCATACCTGGTAAAGAGGCGAATTTTTGTATATGTGATGGTATCGATCTTCTGGCTGTCCATCGGAATCACAAACGGTGTGATTCTCAGCTACAGAACGACGCCGTTTACCGTAACGGATCTGGCTCTTTTGGAGTCGGTGATGTCGATCATTCCCAATTACCTGAATACATTCCAGATGGTCCTGGTCGGTGTGGCTGCACTACTGGTCGTCATCGCGCTGACTCTGGTCTTCATCTTTATGCCAAAGCATAAGCAGAGGATCAATTATAAAAAAAGTGTTCTGGGGGTTCTGCTCCTTGGACTTGCCATGTATGGATCAACTGGCTTTGCGATCAATCAGAATTGGGTATCAACCTATTTCGGAAATCTGGGATATGCATACAGGGATTATGGTTTCCCTTACTGCTTTGTCAACACGTGGCTCAATACTGGAATTTCATCCCCAAACGGATATTCAGAGGATGCGATTAAAGGGATTTTTACCGAAGAAGAGCTTGAGGAACTGAGCACGATTCCCGTATCTACGGGAGGGGCTGAGAGACGACCGAATGTCATTATGCTGCAGCTGGAATCCTTCTTTGATCCGGCGCTGATGGAAGCCCTATCCTTTTCGGAGGATCCGATTCCGAATTTCCGCAAGCTCAAGGAAAACTATTCAAGCGGATTCCTTACAGTTCCGTCTATCGGTGCTGGTACTGCCAACACTGAATTCGAAGTCCTGTCTGGAATGCGTGTGAGGTTTTTCGGGCCGGGTGAATATCCCTATAAATCGGTACTGAAGGATAAGACCTGTGAAAGCATTGCTTATGATTTGAAACGAATCGGCTATGGCACCCACGCAATCCACAACCATAGAGGAGCGTTCTATGGAAGAAACAAAGTATTCCCCAATATGGGCTTTGATACGTTTACTTCTCTTGAATATATGAATAATGTTACAAAGACACCGAAAAATTGGGCCAAGGATCGGGTTCTTACCGATGAGATCCTTGCGGCACTGGAGTCGACGGTGAGCGAAGACCTGGTGTATACCATATCCGTTCAAGGACATGGACAATATCCTGATATGAGGCTCATAGAGCCGAAGATCACAATGTCTGGAATTCAGGCGGAAAGTGACGCCTATGCGTTTGAATATTATGTACAGCAGATTCATGAAATGGATGAATTTATCGGAGCACTTACCGAGGCACTTAAAGCGTTTGATGAAGACACGGTACTGGTCATGTACGGTGACCATTTGCCCAGCTTGAATATCAATGACAGTGATCTGATCAACAAAACCGTTTACCAAACAGAGTATGTTATCTGGGACAATTTCGGACTTAAAAAAGAGGATCAAAACCTATATTCATATCAGCTCAGCGCAGAAGTACTGAACCGAATTGATATTCATGATGGTGTGCTCACAAAGTTTCATCAGCAGCACAAGGAAGATCCCATGTATCTTTCAAACCTGAAAGCCCTGCAGTATGATATGCTTTATGGCAAGGAGTACATCTATGGAGGGATTAACCCTTTTGCGACAACCGATATGAAGATGGGCGTTAAGGAAATCAAGGTGGATCGAGTGGTCGAGGTCGGTAAAAAATTATACATCAAGGGACAAAATTTTACTCCGTTCAGTAAAATTACCATTGGAGATAAAGTACTGGATACAATTTTCCTTGATCCCAGCGTCCTTGGCCTTCTGGAAGAGGTTAAGCCCGAAGATGTCTCGAAAATGAAGGTTAGTCAGGTGGAAAAGAACAACGAGATCCTGAGCACTACTGAATAAAGAATGATATGATACTGAGTGCCACGGAATAAAGTAGGATCGGTGAGCGCCACAGCATAAGGACGATAGGCTTGAGCACCACAAAATAAAAGGGACTGCGAAACAGGCAGCGCGGCTTGCGGAGAGGTTCCGTAGATCTGGCGCTGCCTTTGTGCGATATTTTAAATGATAAATATTAGGAGGTACATGATGAACTATTCTTGGATCGATGAATATTTGCTGAAAAAGCAGGGTGTCGAAAAGGATTATAAACCGGAGTGGGAAGCCACAAGGTATATGATCCGGGGGAAAATGTTTGGCATGCAGGGCGGCGACAAGTACGGAAAACCCATTTTTACCTTGAAGCTAGTACCCATGGACGGTCAGCTGCTGCGAGATACTTACAAAGATATCGTCCCGGGCTATTATATGAATAAAGAACACTGGAATTCCCTCTACCTGGAGGGCGATGTGCCGGATGATGTGGTGCGGGATATGCTTGACCAATCCTACGAAGTCCTGCTGAATTCACTGAGCAAGAAGGCGCAGCAGGAGGTTCGAGAACAAAAATAAGGTATCATTATAACAAATTGAGGAGATGAGACAATCATGAAAACCATAGAAACAGAGCGTCTATTACTCAGAGACTGGTCCATTGAGGATGTTGATGATTTGTATGATTATGCGAAAAACCCCAACGTGGGGCCTCACGGCGGCTGGAAGCCTCATGAGAGCAAGGTGGAATCTCTTGAAATCATGCAATCCTTATTCATTGACAAGTATGACAGCTGGGCCATCGTACATAAGGAAACTGGGAAGGTCATCGGATCCATCGGCTATGAGAGCGATGCCAGAAGGCCGGGGATAAACTGCAGGGAGCTGGGATATGCGATGCATGAGGATTATTGGGGCAGAGGTATCATGACAGAGGCGGCCAAAGCTGTGATTCGGCATGCATTTCTGAAAATGGATGTTCCGATGATCGCTATTTATCGGAGTCCGCTGAATGAGCGCTCTGGGAGAGTCATCGAAAAGTGCGGTTTTACGTTTGAGGGTACCCTAAGAAATGCGTATAAGATTTATGATGGGACCGTTCGTGATGTCAATTGTTATTCTATGCTGAAAGAGGAATTTGAGGCGATACAGAAGGCGAATGCGTGAGAAAAAGCTGGGAACAATGAAAAAGAAAAGCGTAGCAGAGGAACAGAACGATGCAAGAAACGATGAGAATTATGCCGATCGGAAGAAGCGTGATTTTGTTTACATTGTGGAGTGTTCCGACGGCACCCTTTATACGGGGTGGACGACAGATCTAGAGGCCAGAATGGCTTCTCACAACTGTGGCGGAGGTGCGAAATACACAAGGGGACGTGGTCCTGTAAGGCTTCTCTACAGCGAATGCTGCGAAGACAAACGTACGGCCTTAAGAAGAGAGAACCAGATTAAAAAACTGGTTAGAGCAGATAAATTTAGATTGATCAACGGGGAAAGAGAGGTTCTTGATGCAAGAGATGCAAAACAGGGGAGCCATAAACGAAGAGGCGCAAAGAGAGATGGCGGCCCGATATGATATGAGCGGTTTAAAGCTGGTATTCTGGGGGTTGATTCTCACTGCGATCAATATTCGAATCCAGGGCTTTGACATCGTGCCGGATCCCATCGGTTATATCATGGCTATCGTAGGACTTGGGAGAATTAAGGTGTATGACAGTTATTTTGAGCATGCAAAGAAAGTCACTTTGATCTTGCTGGTACTTTCGCTGATTAATGTCTACCAGCCTCCTGCCTCGGATTATGTCAATTCAGCCGGCGCCTTTGGAGAAAGTACTACTTCTGTGCTCTTCAGCGCAGGAATTTTCGGCGCTGTGCCTTTGCTGGCCATGGTGTTCCTGTTGCTGGGATTTGCCTGTAGCATCTTATTTGCGTATTACATTTGTATGGGATTGAAGAATCTGTTGGTCTGTGTGGGAGATCAGACGCTGGCCAGACTTTGCGATGAACGATGGAAATTGATGATGGCTGCTGAGATCGGTCTTATTGCAGCAATGCTGCTAGTTCTGGTGGGAGTTCCCTTTGGAGCAATCCTGGTGATGCTGTTCGGTGCGCTTGCATTGATTGCACTGATTCTGTTTATTCTATTAATCCATCATAGCAATACAAGTATTCACGGAAAGGAAGTTTCATGAAAGAGATTACAATAAAGATCAGTACGACTGAGCAGGACTTTAAATCGCTGACCTTTTTTAATACGTACAAAAAAAAGCGGGGCTTTCTACTATTTCAAATTTTGGCAGCAATATGCTCCGGCGGAGCAATTTTGGGGAGACTGAGTGGGGCCGCTGAGGTAGCAAACTGGTATTACTATGTTTGCATCGCGTTTTTGGGCTTGATCATTTTTCAGTATTTTGTCTTTGAAGCCAGCGTGAAAAAATTTCTTCGCTCAGATCATCTGGTGGTTGGAAGTGAGAGAACCATAACCATTTCCGATGCAGGTCTTCAGGAAGAAGGCGGGAGGGAAAACAGCTCTGGTTCCTATCAATGGGAAATTTTTTACTGTGCCTATGAGACAAAAAAATATTTTTACCTATATCTCAATACCATGCAGGCAATCATTCTGCCAAAGAGGTATTTCCTTCCAGAGGAGATGGATTTCCTTCGCGAACTGATTCAAGTAAAAATGGTCAAACGATACTATAAACGTTAATGGACTCAATTGATCAGGTATTATGCCTTTGTAGACTGAGCCGCAACATTATTTTCATTCAATAGGAGGATTCTATGAGAACAATTGTTTCAACAAAAGCCGCACCGGCGGCCATCGGGCCTTATTCCCAGGGCAATATTTTCGGAAATCTGTTCTTTACTTCCGGTCAGGTTCCGTTGGATCCGGAAACGGGAGCCATCGTAGGGACCACCATCGAAGAGCAGACAGAACAGGTCTTGAAAAATGTAAAAGCAATCCTGGAAGAGGCAGGAAGCTCTCTTGAAAAGGTGCTGAAAACCACCGTTTTTATTAAAGATATGAACGACTTTGCGGCCATGAACTCCATCTATGCCAAATATTTTACCGAAGGGTCCTATCCTTCCCGCTCTGCGGTGGAGGTTGCACGTCTGCCTAAGGACGTTTTGGTTGAGATCGAGACCATCGCTTACCTGTAAGCTTCCGGATTTTGTTGGCATCGGTACGGATCACCGCATACAATATAGAGGCAGCCCGTGTGTCCCCCTTTTTCTGAGGGAGCCTCCCCGCTGCTTCTCACATAAACCGCAGTGTTAGAATGAAGGAGATGCTTCGGCTATGGATACGATTCGTTATCACCAGGTGCCAATCATATCTTACGGATATATGAATTTAAGAGATGATATGCGTTTATTAATGACGCAGCTTGCGTATTTGTCTCAGGCCTACATGGTTTCCTCCTTCTCCGGCTACGGAAACAGCGAGGCGGTGGCGAGGAAGTTGTATGACCTCCCCCTGAAATTCAAAGCAAAAGCGGAGCTGATCTTCGGAATTCCTTTGGGAGAAGAGCTTGTCACGCTCCTTTCCCTATATGTTGTTCACCTGCAATCTCTGGTGAATGCGTTGATTCGCAATGATATGACGGCTGCTGAATACAGTGCCCAGCAGCTTTGCCAGAACGGAAATGACATCTCCGCATACTACGCAAGGATCAATCCTTTTTGGGATGAGGACCAGTGGAAAAGTTTGCAGAATACGTACTGCCAAACCTTGGTAGAGGAAGCGTATGCATTAAAAGCCGGAGATTTTGAACGGGAGCTTGATGTTTTTGACAGGCTTTTATTTCATGCCCTTCAAATGGGAGATTATTTGGCTGATGGAATCATTCAATATTTAACCGTAGCCAGAGGGGCTGGTTCACAGGGCGGGTCGTAGATGATCAAAGGGTTGGTCGTGGGTGATCAAAATACTGCAGATAAGGTGGTAAAAGTAATGTCTAACTCAATGAAATTAATTGGCAGAACACTGATTATTCTGTTGCTGATGGCAGCGGGCTCATGGTTGAATAACCAGCTGGATCAATTCAGCAGCAGTACGGGACAATTGGGATTTCTGTCCTTTGTTGCAATGTATGTGGTGTATTTCCTAATCGGTATCACATTGGGGGGAACCGCAACTCCTAGGTTTACAAAAGCAAAGAACAAATGGGTTTATTTTATCCCAATGATTTTATTTGCACTCATCGGAGCACAATGGTTTTTCAGCCCTATTTTCAACGTGGCTTCCCTGCCCTTTGGAATCGGTGCGCACCTCCTTCCGTTCTCCTACCTCTCATGGGGGCTTGTGGGTTATTTTCTGAATTTATCTCTTCGGTAGCAGAAATAACCGAGTAAAAGCTGTCTACATATTGAGGAAAACTGTCGAATGGATTCCGGGCATACGCTATATATAGCTGGATCCGGAGTCTTTTTTCATGGATTCATGTCGAAAATTGATGTAAAAAAAGGACGCAGCTGAAACGGAATTTGAGGTATCCTGTAATCAATGGAGGAAACAAATAAAAAAATGACTAAAAGGGGAAGCCCGGAAGATTATGACAAAAAAACCGGGTGATTCAGACGAGGGGATTAAAATGATAAAAAGAGGGAAATTGAAGATCTACTTCGGGTATTCGTCCGGAGTGGGGAAAACCTACAGAATGCTGAAAGACGCGCATCAGGAGCTGAGAAGAGGAATCGACGTGATGATTGGATACATAAACCCAAATTCGGGAGCGGAGACGATAGAACTCACCGAGGGCCTTGAGATTCTACCGTTCAAGTTGGTTGCAAGCAGCAAGGGGATGCTGACTGAATTTAATCTGGAGGGAGCCTTGTTCAGAAAACCTCAGATTATTCTTGTGGATGAAATGGCGCATACCAACGCGCCGGGAACGAAGCATGACAAAAGGTTTCAGGATATTGAAGAGATGCTGTCTGCGGGAATCAGCGTATATACAACGGTCAACGCGCAGCAAGTCGAAAGTGTGAATAAAACCGTAGCGGAAGCGCTTCAGATACAAAGTGGAGAACAGATTCCTGATTTCATTTTCGATTGTGCTGAGCGGGTCGAACTCATCGACCTTGAGCCGGAAGAGTTGATTCGAAGATATCAGGAAGGCAAGTTTTTCGCCATCGAAAAAAAAGGAAGATTAACGAAAGCTGCCATGAAGAAAAAGACTTTGGATATGCTCAGAGAGTTATCGCTTAAACGATCCACTGAACGAATTAATCAGGTCTGCAATTGGGGCTAGTCAAAAAAATACGTTTGACATCCATTAAGTATTTCTTAAAGGGATCAAATGCCGCTCAAAAACCTGTCACAAAAGAAGAGTACAATAGCACTTATCAACGGAATGTGCTGTCGTACTCTTTTTTTATAGTGTATAACAGGAAATCTCGTTTCCTAGCAATTGATTTCAAAAGAGAGCGACGGGATCAGGAAAGAAAAAAGAGAAGCAGAAAGGAGATGCGCCTATGAATACGAAAGAATCCACCATCAATTTCAGGCATGAAATAAAGCACTATATCAATCGTAATGATTATTATCAAATTCGCCAAAGACTTTTGGCCGTCGCCAGACTTGACAGCCACGCCGGGGAAAAGGGCTACTATCACATACGAAGTCTGTACTTTGATACTCCTGACGACAAAGCACTGCGGGAAAAACTGGATGGAATCAATTGTCGGGAAAAATTTCGGCTGCGTTATTACAATGATGCGTTCGGTCGTGTCAAATTAGAGAAAAAAACAAAAGTGAACAATCTGGGAAACAAACTGTCAGCACCGCTCACAGAGGAGGAGTGTGAAAAACTGATTGCTGGTGAGACGGAATGGATGCGCAGTTCTAAGCATCCGTTGGTTCTTGAGCTTTATGCAAAGATGCAGTATCAGCTGCTGAGACCCAAAACCGTTGTGGATTACATCCGGGAGCCTTACCTTTATGAACCGGGGAATGTGAGAGTGACCATCGACAGCGACATCAGAACAGGGCTCCATTCAAGGGATTTCTTTAACCGTGAACTGCCAACCATCCGAAGCGGTGTGGGAGAAATGATCGTCATGGAGGTAAAATTTGACGAATTCCTTCCGGATATCATCCGCAATGCGATTCAACTGAGCAACAGAAGGGCAGCGGCATGTTCCAAATATGCACTGAGCCGGATGTTTGGATGACTTAAGCAAATGCGTTATGATATCTATGATACGGCGTTACAAGTGTGTGACCTGCTTGATGACGCCGGAGAAAATTGAGGAGAAAAAATTATGACTTTTAATGATATTTTTAAATCAAGCTTTGTGGAGAAGGTAACAGCCTTTTCTGCGGCGGATACTGCCATTGCGCTTGGACTTGCCTTTGTACTGGGCCTGTTGATCTTCTTTGTATATAAGAAGACGTTCAGCGGAGTAATGTATTCTTCGGGATTCGGGGTGTCGCTAATCGGCATGTCTCTCATCACGACGCTGATCATTTTGGCCATCAGTTCCAATGTGGTGCTGTCCTTGGGTATGGTCGGTGCCCTGTCAATTGTGAGATTCCGGGCGGCGGTTAAGGATCCCATGGACATTGTATATTTATTCTGGTCCATTGCGGTGGGCATCGTTCTGGGAGCGGGGATGATTCCTCTGGCATTTTTCGGATCGCTTTTCATCGGAATGATTTTAATGATCTTTGCAAATAGAAAGCCAAGCGACAATGCGTATATTCTTGTTGCTCACTGTACAGACGATGCAGCGGAGAAGGCTGTGACGGACACGGTTAAAAGCAGTGTCCGCAAGCATCTGGTCAAATCGAAATCTGTATCAGCAAGGGGGATTGAGCTTACCCTGGAAGTACGATTAAAAGAAATGTCTACTGATTTCATCAACAAAATATCGTCAGTTGAAGGAGTCAGCAACGCGGTACTGGTCAGCTATAACGGAGAGTACCTCTCATAGGACAGGAGGTGTTCTCATGATTGAAAATAGATCCATCAATAGAATTATTATCGGCCTCGTAGCTGCAGCCTTAGTCTTTACCGGCATTTTTGTCTGGAATCCTGATTTGATAAAGATCCAGGCCCAGACAGCAGCACCCGAATATGCCCAGCTGCTGTTTCCGGAAGACGAGGTAATTACCATTGATATTTCTGCGGACCCCGATGAATGGAGTGAGATGCTGGAAAACGCATTAGATGAAGAATATATCTCCTGCGACATTACCATCAACGGAGAGACCTATTATTCCGTAGGAATAAGACCCAAAGGAAATTCCAGCCTGCAAACCATCGCCAGAGATGATACAACCGATCGCTACAGCTTTAAAATCAAGATGGATGAATATGTAGACGGTCAGACCTACCATGGACTGAGCAAATTTGTGGTCAATAACATGCAGGCGGATGCTACCTATATGAAGGAGTATTTGTCATACGATATGATGAACTATCTGGGCGTCAGCACGCCCCTCTGCGCCTTTGCGGATCTCTCGCTCAACGGGGAGGCTTGGGGATTCTATCTTGCGATCGAATCGGTAGAGGATGAGTTTGCCCAGAGAACCTTTGGCGCAGGCTTGGGTGTCCTCTATAAACCGGAGAGCGTAGAAATGGGCGGCGGCCAAGGCCAGGGCCAAAATGGCGGGCCAAACCAAAATGGAGAACAAGGTCAGATGGGGCAAGATGCGAATCAGAGTCAAAAACAGCCGCCGCAGAATCTGCAGGGCAATGGCCAGGGGGAGGCAGGCAGAAGTGCGCAAGGAGGAGCGTTCGGAGGCGGTCCGGGGGGTGGCTTCGGCGGCGGTTCAAGCGGAGGAACGGATCTTGTTTATACCGATGATGAGATTGATAGTTACTCAAAAATCTTTGACAATGCCGTATCGAAGGTCAGCGATGCGGATAAACAGAGAGTCATCAAAGCGCTGAAGGCGCTTTCAGAGGGAGAGGATCTGGAACAATACATCGATGTGGATGGAGTAGCCCGATACTTTGCAGCAAACACGGCACTGGTGAATCTGGATAGCTATGTAAGCAGCCTAAAGCATAATTACTATCTGTATGAAAAAGACGGCACGTTATCGATCCTTCCGTGGGATTACAACCTTTCATTTGGAGCCTTCCAGGGAGGCACGGCGGATGCGGTCGTAAACTTCCCAATCGATACACCGGTTTCAGGCGTTTCGCTGGAAGAACGGCCTCTTTTGAAAATCCTCTTTGAAAACGAGGAATACACAGCGCTGTATCACAGTTATCTTCAAAAGCTGGTTGAGGGATATTTCGGAAGCGGCCACTTTGAGGAAACAATCAACCGCCTTGATGCCTTGATCAGTGATCACGTGAAAAACGACGTCTCCGCATTCTATACCTACGACCAGTATCAGGCAGCGGTTGATACGTTAAGAGCGTTTGGGAAATTGAGAGCGGAGAGCCTCAAAGGCCAGCTGGAAGGTACAATCCCATCTACTTCTGAAGGCCAGTCAGCGGATTCCAGTCAGCTCATTGACGCCTCGGGAATCACCATGTCAACCATGGGGTCTCAAGGAGGAGGCGGAGGGGGTGTCGGGGGAAACCAGGGAGGTCCGACCCAAGAAGGCGCCGGTGGAAACCAGGGCAGTCCGACCCAAGAAGGCGCCGGTGGAAACCAGGGCAGTCCGACCCAAGAAGGACCCGGCGCAACCCAAGAAGGGCCAATGGAGAACCGGAGTGCGCCGCCCGAAAACCAGGCCGATCCACGAGAAAATCAGTATGCACCAGCCGAAAACTGAGGGAATGGCAGGCGGTGAGGTTGCAAACATCAAAGCCGGGGTATATAATGAATAAGGGTAGCAATCAATGAACAGGACAATGTCAGTTTGCAAACGCCACCCCAGCGGATTGGCAAGAAATTGCCGCTTCAATAGAACAAGGAGCAGTTTCAATGGAGTTAAAAATCATCGATGCAGACTTCTCTGTCTGCCAAATCAAAGATATTAAGGCTGTAGATTTCTCGAAAGAGTATGTATTTGTCGGAAAAACGGACGAGGAACTGTCCCTCGTTTGCAGCACCGATTCGGTTCCTCAGGAATGTATCGCTGCTGAGGATGGATGGAGGGCATTTCGGGTACAGGGTGTGCTGGACTTTTCACTCGTCGGCATTCTATCCAAATTGTCATCAATTTTGGCGGACAGCGGAATCAGCATTTTCGCCGTTTCAACCTTTAACACAGACTACATTCTGGTAAAAAAGGAGCGATTGGAAGAGGCGGCAAGGATCCTTGAGAGAAACGGGTTTGAAGTACTCTCGTAGGGAAACAAAGAAAAACAAAAAGGGAAACAAGTAATTTCAGGGCGCTTGGTGCAGATTGGGATGAGAACAATCTGCATCAAGCGCCCTTTTATTCTTAGAGGTTTCTTAGTATGCGGTCCAGCCTGCGTCAGCTGTAATTACGGTACCATTTACAAAGCTGGAATCGTCCGAAGCCAGAAATAGTGCAACCTTGGCAATTTCGTCCGGATCTCCGGAGCGGGGACTTAGGCTCATACCTGCCATTGCCCGCTCCATACCGAAGCTATGGGGTGTGAACAGGGTATTTCCGATATTGGTGTTTACCGAACCGGGCGCAACGGCATTACAGCGGATTCCCGACTGTGCATACTGGAAACCTACATTTTTTGTAAGGCCGACTACTGCATGTTTGGAGGCGGTATAAGCCGCACCGGCTCTTGAACCCAGCAAACCGCCGGAAGAAGCAATATTAACGATAACACCGGCTCCTTTTTCCGTAAAGATCGGCAAAACCTTGCGGATCGTTCGCATCGCACCCGTTACATTGATTTGGAATACCTTTTCCCAAAGATCATCTGTTACGGCACCAGCCGGCACGAAATTGTCCATAACGCCTGCGTTGTTGACTAGAATATCCAGCGTGCCGTATTTATGAACGGCAGTATCAATGAGATTCTGCACTTCTTCTTCTCTGGTAACATCTGCTTTTATTGCAATTGCTGTACCGCCGGAAAAGGATATTTCCTCAACCACTTCTTCGGCATGAGTCAGATCAATATCAGAAACGATAACCTTTGCACCCTCTCGCGCATACAGAGCAGCAATTGCCTTACCTATGCCGGAACCTGCTCCCGTAACAACTGCAACTTTATTTTGAAGCTTCATTTCACAAACCTCCTTTAAAATCTATCAGAATAACAAGAGAAAAATTTTTACAATCTTATCACAGGTTTTTTCAGGGCGCAACCATAGTTTTTTATTTATCATAAAAATTCCCACCGGTTTAATAGGAAAAGGATCCTGTAGGTTTAATATCCATTGTAAACGAAGGATTGTGATCCGATCGGACCTTTGAACGAAAAGAAAAAAATATGAAAAAAAAGAATCCTTCGCTCTTTCTGGATTATTTTTTAATTAACGATAAAAGAGCGGTTGAATCATGGAAGTAAACGCGACACAAAGAGGTTCACAGGAGAGAAAGGCAGGAGAGAATGGCAGCGCTTGACACCCTCGCAGTTTTGGATTATATTTAGTAGACCGGGTGGTTTAGACTGGATGGTCTATGTTCCGCCATGAGTATTAAAAACAATCGGAGTGAAAGCAAATGAAAGAAAAATCCTTTGACAGGAAACAAGAGCTGCTTGACGCAGCACTTACAGAATTCATGGAGTACAGCTACGGAGAGGCATCCCTGAACAATATCATCAAAAATGCAGGAATCAGCAAGGGAACCTTCTATTATCACTTCGAGGATAAACAGGCCCTTTACTTATCCTTAATCCAGGGAGCAGTGGATGCAAAAATCGAATTTCTGGAGAGAAGGCTGCAGGACGATGTTCCTGATGATGATATGGATCTCTTTGAGACCATAAAGCTGCAGGCTCGATTCGGCATCGAATTTGCAATCGAGAAACCGAAATATTACTTGCTGGGTATGATGTTTCTAAAGGAAAAGGGGAATAAAATATACGATACGGTAATGACCATGCTTGGTGGGACGACAGACAGCTATTATGACAGCCTCATAGAGAAAGCGATGCGCCGTGGTGATTTCCGGGAAGGTCTGTCAGCACCCTATATTAAGAGGATGCTGACGTATCTGCTGTTCCATTATGATGAAATTTTCGATGTCAAGAGAGAAGAACTTGATTTTGACCAGATGATTGCTAATTTTAATCAGATGATTGATTTTATACGACATGGGTTGGGGGCAGATCAGAGCAAAGCGATAGAACCTGCTTCGTAGTTTTTCATGGAAGACAGAGCCTGTCTTGCAGGCTTTGAATGGAAGGCAGAGCCAGTCTTGTAGGCTTTGAATAGAAGGAGTGATAGGATATGAACGTGATTAGAGCCGAACATATTTCCAAGAGTTATCTGATGGGGGAAATTGAAGTAAAGGCATTGCAGGAAGCCTCCTTTGAAATCAAAGAAGGAGAATTTGTCGTCATTCTGGGTCCCAGCGGTTCCGGGAAAAGTACGCTGCTGAACATCATCGGAGGCATGGATCAGCCTAGTTCAGGAACGGTGTTTCTTTATGATGAAGAAATTACGGGTTACAACGAACGGCAGCTTACACAATACAGGCGAGACAAAGTAGGATTTGTCTTTCAATTTTATAATATCATGGCAAACCTCACTGCAGAGGAAAACGTCGAACTGGCCACGGAAATTTCTCGGAAACCCTTACCGGTAGACCAGGTTCTGGAGGCGGTTGGTTTAGGAGAAAGAAAGGATCACTTTCCTGCCCAGATGAGCGGAGGGGAGCAGCAAAGGGTCTCCATCGCGAGAGCAGTGGCAAAAAATCCCGACATCCTGCTCTGTGATGAACCCACAGGGGCCTTGGATTATAGCACAGGGATTACCATATTAGGCTTGCTTCGAAAGGTAAATCGGGAGATGGGAAAGACCGTGATTGTGATTACCCATAATTCTGATATCGCATATATGGCCGACAGGGTTATTAAAATGCGAAGCGGCAGAATCATAGATGACAGAGTGAATGAAAGCCCTATGGCTGTTGAGGATATCAAATGGTAAGGAACAGAAAGAAAAGCCGGGTTTTGAAGCTGGACCTCATGCTGCTTCGTATGATCGGACGTTCCAAGGGGCAGTTTGCGGCGGTGCTGACCATAATCATTTTGGGGATCGCCATCTATACCGCGTTGAATATGACCTCAGTAAATATGAACCATACGGTGGAGACCTATTACAGAGAAAATCGCTTTACCGACTTGACCCTACAGACCGCCGCCGTGCCGGCTCAGGAGATTAAGACGCTTCAGCGGATAGCTGGCGTCGAAAAGGCGATGGGAAGAACCTCCATGGACGTTCCTGTCATTACGGATAACCTGGATGAGCGGGTCAGGCTCCGCTTGATTACGGACAGAGGGGAAGCGGATGACCTGAGCAAGTCCACCCTGCTGGAAGGGAAAATGCTGTCTGGTTCAGGAAAAGAGATTTTAATCATTGAGCAATTTGCAAATGCACGAAAGATAAGAATCGGCGATGAACTGAAGCTGCAGATCTCCGGCGTACAACGAACACTTGAAGTGTGCGGCATTGTGGCCAATCCAGAGTACATTTATCTGATGGAAAACAGTCAGGCGGTGATGCCTGACGAGGAGCATTTCGGGGTGGGCTATGTCTCTGAGCAGTTTGGACAGGAGGCGGCTGGGCTTCCGGGCAGCTATAACGAGGTTTTAATTCGGTATGAAGCAAATGTGGATGAAGAAGGACTCATTAAAAAGCTAGAAGACCAACTGGATGTTTACGGAGTCAAACAAACAATTAAGAAGAAGGATCAGTTCAGCAATGCCATCATCGAGCAGGAGCTGACGCAGCTGGATTCCATGGCAAATTCCATACCGATCTTGTTTCTGCTGGTAGCGGGCTTGATTCTGATGATGATGCTGTCCCGTCTTGTGAAGCGGGACCGGATCAAAATCGGTGTGCTGAAAGCCATCGGTTATCGAGACAGGCAAATCCTTTTTCATTATGTGAAATATGCACTGGCGGCAGGTGTTTCCGGAGGACTTGGGGGATCTTTGCTTGGCATGCTGATGGCTGGGGGGATGACCCGGATGTATCTGGAGTATTTTCACATCCCGCTGCTACGCATCGAGTTTTATTACTCTTACTTGGTGTACGCCATCATCCTGTCTTCAGTCTTTTGTGCTTTATCGGGGCTCATCGGAGCCAAAGGAGTACTAAAGATCGCTCCGGCAGACGCCATGCGAGCAGAAGCTCCGAAAACAGGGAAAAGAATCCTGCTGGAGAAGTATCCCATCTTTTGGAGGCGGCTGAGCTTCAGTAACAAGATGATCACTAAAAACATTTTTCGAAATAAGAAGAGAACCGTTTTCGTGCTGGCCGGCGTCACTGTAACCTATGCGATGATGCTGTTTACTACAAGCATGCCGGGTGTTATCGATCAAATGATGAACGAACACTTCAAAGAGTTCCAGCGAATGGATTATAATATCAGCTTTGCTGCTCCGATTTCAAAGGCAGCAGTGAAGGATATGGAGGCGCTCATTGATGCGGAAATCATCGAAGGCAAGCTGGAATATCCCTTTGAACTGTCCAATGGAAATAAAAAACAGGCGGTGAGTGTGATCGGAATTTCTTCCGACACAACGTTCTTTACCTTTCACGACGTAAAAGGGAGAGAGATTGATCTTCCAAGGCGTGGGATGCTGATCTCTCAAAATTTGTCGAGGCTTCTGGGAGTAGGAATAGGGGATCTGGTAAGAGTTAACAGCTATCTTCCAAACAGAGAGGATGTCTACATTCCGGTCAGGGGCATCATCAAGCAAACCCTTGGCATGAATGCGTATATGGATCTGGACACGATGGGCCGGCAGCTTTTAGAGAAGAATGTGATCAATGGTGTTTATGCAGACTCACAGGATTCGGATCTCAATAAGGAATTATTGCCCGCATCCAACATTGCTTCCATTATGTCAATCGCTGACATTCGCGCGGTGTATGACAAATACATGACCATGATGGTGCTCTCCATTGGGTTCATGGTAGCCTTTTCCGGCGTACTGGGCTTTTCTATTGTTTACAACGCCACAGTGGTCAGCCTGGGAGAGCGTGAGATGGAGCTTTCCTCACTGCGGGTTTTGGGCTTTGGAAAGCGGGAAGTCTTTTTTATGATTTTGAAGGAGAATCAAATCATTGCGATTTTAGGGATTCTTCTCGGAATACCCGTCGGCAAATTAATGTCGGAATACAGTTCTGCTGCGTTCAGCACAAAGCTCTACAGCATTGATATGTCTCCCAATGGAGAAGCTATGATTATGGCGGCTGTCTATACAGCGGTATTCGTAATTCTGGCCCAGCTTGCAACCTATCGAAAGATTCAGCGGCTGGATTTCTTACAGGCCCTGAAAAACAGAGAATCCTAACGGTAGAAAAATAGGAAACTTTAAATAGAGAACCACAGCTTATAAAAGCAAAAGGAAAGGAATGTGAGTATGATGCGTTTCACAAAGAAGAAAACAGTTTTCCTGCTCATCACCGTCCTGACAGTGGGCGCGATTTCCGCCGCTGCATGGTTGGGTGGCGGAAGAGAGGCTGAGACGACTGCCGTGGACAAAGGTGAGGTAAAGAAAATTTTAAAAGAGAATGGAACTGTGGAATCCAAAAGCGCAGTAACCATAACGGCAAAAAACACTGGTGAAATCAAAGGCCTGATGGCGGAAGAGGGCGAACAGGTAGAAAAGGGAGCTGTGCTCATGCTCAGCGACGGAACCAGTGCTGCGCTTGATATCAAAAGCCAGCAGGCAGAGCTGTCCGGTTTGCAGGCACAATACAGCCAGGCAAAAGAACTTGCAGACAAGAATCATGCGCTTTACGCGCAAGGCGCTTTAAGCTATGAGGCATATAATACCTCAAATACCGCAGCAAAACAGCTGGCAGCCCAAATTTCTGCCCTGCGTTATTCCATTGAAAGCTACGCCCAGTCCACCGGTTCATCGGGGGTGACCGCACCTGTGGGAGGTGTCGTCACGGCAGTTTACGTGAAAGAAGGGGAATCCGTGGCAGCGGGAGCACCTCTGTTTGAGATTTCAAATCTGGATGATATGTATGTAAAGACTGACGTCATAGCGGAGGATGCGGATTTGATTCGGGAAGGAGATTCTGTTAGAATATACAATACAGACTCCGGTTTCAGTGACGAGCTGGCCATCGTACGAAAAATTCATATCAAGGCGGAAGATAAGCTCTCGGATCTGGGCGTCAGCCAGAAACGGGTTACAGTAGAAATTGCATTCGGTGCTGATAAACGTGCAAGACTGGGCAGCAGCTTGGATGTAGAAATAACTGTGGATCAAAAGGAAAATGCACTGAGAGTACCGGAGCTTGCTGTCTTTGTGA
>JAQSXD010000308.1 GCA_029266295.1 Bacillota bacterium
AATATAATCTATTGCAAAAATCCCGCGAAAACCAACAAAGGGAAAAAGACTTTCTATGAGAAAGTTTCCGTAAATCAAGATCCTTCCTGCAATCATAACGCATATGAGGGCAAAGTACAGACTGCTCCGATCCTCCTGGCGCAACAGGAAAAAGCTTATGTAATATAGTGCCATCAGGGATATCGCTCCGAACAAAATCAAATCCCTGTACAAAATCAAGCTGTCCATATGTCGGATCTGTTCCGGCGTGCCCAGCTGTACTGCATGCCACATGCCGCCCGCGTAAACATTAGCAAAATTTGAGACATGAACGACCACTATAAAATCGGTTTTATCTGGTGTATATTCCACCACTTGGGGTTTATATTCGGGGCGGTATTCTTCTCTGCTCCTGCCAACCCTCCCGCCGGAGGAAACCAAAACATCGTCGATATACAATTCGTAGCTCGCTGAAAAAGTAGGAACCCGCAGTGCCAGAGGCACGCCCTTTTTTACATTGACAATTTTGAGTACATAAGTTCCGTAACCAAATCCGGGCAGCTTTTCACCGTTAATTTTATAACTGTTCCATACCGATGGTGTATCTGCTATGATATCAGGCAAAGGACCTGTGGCTGTGAGCTCTTTGGGCTTCAGAAAATGCTTCCAGTAAAAACCCCATCCGCCGTTCAAACTTAAAACTCCGCCCTTACCTACCTCCCAATTTTGCAGATTCAGCACGCCGTTTACGGGATGGGGCCAGTCGGGGTCCTCCTGCGGAAAAGCGGCAATGTAAATGACGGCGGACACAGCAATCAATATGCAAAACAACAATACCAGCAACCACTTTTTTTTCATCTGTTCTTTCACCACATCGCCACCTACGATTCTACCGAAGGATTTTATCCATTGGTAGTCTCCTTTCTTATTTATCCCTCCGCAAAGAAATTCCAGCATTTTCTCTTGTTTTACCGCACAGAGAACATGACCATAGGTCATGCGGCGACATCTTATATATTTGTCGAATTCTAGCTTAATTTAGTTCAATTTTAATGGAAAGCATCACTTCGGTCAACTGGTTTCCGGTTCAGTTTGTTTCCGGTTATGTTTTTCCCACTCCCTTACGGGATTTCTACAGATCTTCGGCTGTATTCTGGTATAACTGGTTCAGATAATCTTTATAGAAACCGGTTCTTTAGTGGATCGGTTATTTATGATTTAATTATTTTATAGAAAAGGAGTGATTGAAAATGGAAAATCAGAACCAATTGAATCATAAATTCGGAGAACTATATGTCCACAAAAAGAAAATCGAAAAGCATCGTAATCTTATTACGTTCTTTTCTGCTTTACTCTTTTCTGCCTTTGGCTATGAATTTATCTTTTTTATCATGACGTTACACATCTATGATCTTAGTAAAAACGCCTTAAATATAGGAATCTTCACGGCATTAACATTTATCCCAAGGCTGTTTTCATCCATCATGGGCGGCATGGCGGACAAGCTCGGAAAAGGAAGATGTTTTGCATTTTCTGCTGTCATCGTGAGCCTTCTGTTATTCTCAATGTCATTCTCAACAGATATGAAGTGGATTTATGTGATCTGGTTTATTACCTCTATTTTTCTTACTTTTATCATTAATGTAAGAAGTGCGTTACTGGCAGAAATCGTATCACGTGATCACTATACAAATGGAAATGCACTGGTGCTTTCGCTCCTCAATGGCGCGAAACTTCTAGGCCCGCTGCTGGGTGGATTCATCATAATGTTTTATGAGATAAAGCCATTGCTTTACTTTACCTGCCTAATATACTTGCTGACTGCCTTATTTTCTGCCTATATCAAGGTTACCGGCGTATCAGTAAAATCAGAAACAAGCTTTCTTGATAACGCAAAAATGGGGTTTCGACTCATGATTGAGAACCGGGTCTTTGGACTGCTGACGTCCATTGCGTTTTTCTGGCGCCTTTTTTTAGGCTTACAGCTTTCTCTGTTCGTTATATATATCAAAGATTGCCTTGCTGGCACCAGTGAGCAATATGGGATTTTTATCACTATGATGGGAGTAGGAAGCATTGCAGGCAGCCTATTGGGTCCCTATGCTTCAAAACGGATTGATTCGCAGCGATTGATTACCATTGGTCTAAGTCTGCATTATGTATCTTTTGCTGCGCTGGGGCTCTGCAATCATTACTTATGGGCATTGGTCATCATCTTTACCAGTTATCTGGTTTTTTACATGACTTTGGTAGGGATGCATGCAGTGAGAGACCGGATTACACAGTATGAGATTCGCAGCAGTGCTTATGGCACAGTTACAGCAGTTTTGACTCCTCCTGCTATCTTATCCATGCTTGCAGGGGGATACTTAGCGAACCAATTTGGCGTTGTAGTTATCTTGTCCGCGGCAGGGCTGCTGGCGCTATTAAGTCTACACATGATACTGTATTTTGGAAGGAAGATACTAATGCTGCTTAGATCTTCAGCTGAAGCGTAATATTCTCTATTCAAAGGAAGCGATTCTAGTTACAACTTCTCGCTTAAAATTTGAGATATAATTTACGGTATAATCGGTCACATCAAGAGAATCATTTTCAATAAGCGGAGTAATGTCTAATCCGTAAGAGATGCTATCGCTATCATCGGTAGCATGGTCTGCGCAAAAGGTTGCATTTGCACTTCTTCTGCCAAGTACTGCAAGATCATAGCCTTTGCCACCTGCAATCTGGCTGTCATAAACACCAAGTAAAGCCGCGGCAAGGTTTCGATGTGAAGATGTATCAAAAACAGATTTATCCTCATCACACAACCAGTCAAGTCCTCTCCAAACTTCAAGGGAATACACCTTTTTCGGCCGCTTTTCTTTCGGCAGCATTCTTATGGCTGCAATCACCCTTAAAGCAACGGCCACATGCGTATCGTGTTTATCTGCAAAATTGTGTGTATAGATTACTTCAGGATTGCACATTTCAATAATTCCAGCAAGTTCCTTTACTACATCATAATTTTTTGCATTCTTCACATGACTGCTGGGATAAGACAATAAAAACTGCGCTGCATATTTACCGATAGCCGCGGCTTGTATTTGTTCCCGCGTTCTAATTTTTTTCATCGCTTCGTCGGTATAATCAGCATAGACACCACTTCTAGGCGATCCTGCACCATCTGTCACAACAACACCTGTAAACCATTTATCTTCTCTGCCGTAACAGCTTACGATGGGTCCGTATGCCATAATTTCAATATCATCCTGATGCGCCGCGATGCACAGTTCTGTTGTGCGGGAAAGTGCATTGTCTTGCTCCTGCCCGTCGGGAATGAATAATTCAGCTTCCTGTTGATTTAATTCCATAGATTCCACCTCTTTTCGTAAGAACCGGCTGAATTCAGCCAATTAATTTTAAGTGTTCACAAGCCCTCATAACGCCGTCTTCACTTACTTTATTCGTATGATAGTCTACAATTGTAATCAAATCAGGATGTGATTCACCCATTGCAACTGATATATCCGCATTTTTAAGCATTTCATAATCATTTAGCGAATCCCCGAATGCGATATATTCTTTTAGATTAAAATGCTGCATTACGGTTTCGATTCCTTTATGCTTGGAGAATCCGCGCAAAACGACGTCTGCAAAATGATGATGTCCATGCAGAAGCTCTATTTCATCCATATTCTCAAACTCAACAAAATCTTCGTCCGATTTGCCAAAAGCCATCATCGATAAAATAGTTTCGTTTTCATAAGGCTTACATGGCGGCACTTCCATTTTAAAATAGCTGCAGGCTCCTTTTATGGTTTCATTGGATCTATCAGTAATGAAGGGCGGCCCGGCTTCGGTGGTTAAATACAGCGGCATACCGGCTTTACGAGATACTTCAATACATTGATTAACCAATTCTTTAGAAAAATAACGTACGCTGAAAAGTTCGCGCTTCTGAGTGTAAATAGCCTGGCCATTGGAGCAAACGAAGGCATCCCAGTCGATGAGATCTCTGACGTCATCAGAGATCTCATACATGATTCGTCCTGTTGCAATTGCTAAAAAGTAACCCTTTTCACGCAGTTTTTGTAAAGCGCCCATTGTTGTTTCTGGCAAGTAAAATGTATTTGCATCTCGTAAAGTTCCGTCAATATCAAAAAAAATTCCTGTACGCATAAATGCTTTCCTATTCTTCACCAAATTTTGATTCGACTAATTCTGTCAAGCGATCTACTGCCGCTTCTTCGTCTTCCCCTTCTGCTGAAATTGTTATGATGGACCCTTTGTCAATTCCCAGAGACATAATATGAAGAATCGATTTTGCATTTGCTTTTTTTTCATCATTCATTACATATATCTCAGATTTGAATTTTGTGGCCAGACTCACAAATACCGCTGCAGGCCTGGCGTGGATTCCGGTTTCATTCAGAATAGAAATATCTTTTGAAATCAATTTTTATTCCCCCCTCCAAGGTAGCAAATGATCATGTTTATTAATGAAAAAGCGTGAATAGATTTTTTGATCAATTTATCCACGCTTTAGAATTTGATGGCCATTCCAACACGATACTCGCATGAAATCATAGATTCTGCTTGGGCAGAGTTTAATTGGTTGCTGTACCCTCTTCACATAGCTTCTTAAATTCGTCTGCTACAAATTGAACTTTCGTACCGACCACAACCTGAACGCTATACTTGCTCGGCCTTATTACACCAGAAACACCTGAGGACTTGATGATTTTTTCATTCACAGCGACTTGGTCCTTAACCGTCAACCGCAATCTCGTGACGCAGTAGTCAATTGACTGAACGTTTTCTTTTCCGCCAACGCCCTTTAAAATAGTCGCAGCCACTTCAGTGTAGTTGTTGTTTGCCAAGGTCACTTTCATTTCTGCTTCGCTATCTTCTTCTCTGCCTGGCGTCATCAGGTTCCACTTTGTAATTGCAAAACGGAACACGAAATAATAAACGACGGCAAAGGCTAATCCGATAGGAATGAGAAGCAATGGGTTTTGTGCCATTGGAGCCTTGAAGCTCAGGAACCAGTCAACAAAACCTGCACTGAAATTGAATCCAGCCCTTACAGGCAGAGCCGCGCAGATAAATGCTGATAATCCTGTCAAGCCTGCATGAATCAGGAATAACGGAGGAGCGAGAAACATGAATGCAAATTCGATTGGTTCTGTAATACCCGTGAAGAATGATGACAAT
>JAQSXD010000309.1 GCA_029266295.1 Bacillota bacterium
TGCTCAATAACATTCTTCACAACCCTGAGAATCAGTCCGAAGAACGCTGCCGCAAAAGCAATAAACACAAACATCAGATAATAGAAACCCGAAACAAACAAGATTCCCGAAACTGCAAAACTGCACCAGGATATCATGCGAAGCAGCTTGACATTCTTTTCAATGAAAACCTCTTTCTTCTTGATGTTGGCAAGAAGTTTATTGAGGGACAGCATGGCAATGAGCCCCGGTACTGCACAGGCATAGATGGTAACGATCAGCGGCCGTACCACCGCCGGATCTTTCGCCGCATAGCCCACATATCCGTTTACCAGATACGGAGCGGTCAGGATGATGCCAATGACAATGCCGATGGTAATTTTCGTGCAAATGGATGAAGCAATCACTGATTTATTGGGATTCCACATTCTAACGGTTCCTTTCCTTTGATCAAAAGATTTTACATCAGATTCTGATTTCAGGATTATTATACCCAGCACGTTATTGTATGTCAATATATTTTTATTGTTTATCGATAAAAATATGCTGTATATCAATAAAAAAACCGGGCAGCTATCAGAAAACTGCCCGGCATCCAACCTTTTCATTTCAATCAGATCGCCTAATTGTTATAGGCATCTATTCATCATATCCGAGATAATATATGGCGTTTGCCATGAGCCCGAAGCTCGCTGGTGTGTAACTGCGGAAGGTGGGTTCAATTCCAAATAATACTGCATCATAATCAGTATTTGTGTCCCGCAGAATGACTGGAACGCCCGCTGCTGCTGCAGGATCCTTCCAGAACCCTGCCAGATACAACTTCTCTTTGCTAAAGCTTGCTGCCACCGCCGCTTTCCCAGAAACGGAATCAAACCAAATCGGGCCGTAAGCGAATACCGTCTTACCACTTCCATATCCGTAAGTAATTGGATCGCCTGGATTACCGTTTATGATGCAGATCCCGTTTTCCGCTGTCTGTCCGTCACTTTCCGACCCGGTAAATTGATAGTTTGCCTGCAATTTCCCTGCAGCTTCGTTGACTTTGGCTCCTGCATAGCCCACGCCGATAAAATCATGATCCTTGGCAAAATCGATGATCTCCTTCTGCCCTACTTCGTCCAGGGACCAGGTAACACCGGTCGCCTCATAGCTGTCATCCCAGTAGCTCTGCGTACCACTGATGACCAGATTGGTAAAACCGTTCGTTTCAAGGTCATAACCATTGTTGATTTTGTAATAGGGCACCGCGGTCACATCAAAACCAAGTTCCTTCATCATGGTGGCAATGCCTCCGTCATTTCCTAGAACCGCTGTTTTGGAAAGCTTCACAGGTAGAAGCTTTCCGTCAATCTTATCCATGCCCTGAACATTGATCGCGTATTGACCTGCCAGCTGACGCAGCATCAAAGCTGCTTCTTCCTTCGCCGGAATGACAAAAGTGCCCGGTTGGTAGGAACCACTAGCAGCACTCATTCGGTAAACCGTAATTCCCTCCTTAAGAAGGGTATTGACGGCGCGGAATGCATCGTTGTTTTCCACCGCAATCACATAGTTTGCAGTGTTCCCCTCTGCCATGGTGCCGGTTGGTGCAGCAGCCTCCTTAACTGTAGAAAGATTTGCCGTAAAAGGTTTGCTGACAGCAATCGCGTCAAAGCCGCAAAGCTGCGGGAAGGAGTAGGCAGAAATGTCGTACATCGCATCAGCCAGCGTGCTGACATCCTCACCCTTCCATAGCATAGTGTTTGCAAGGCCTCGCAGTCCCTGCTTCATGGGAACAACATAGGTGCCCGCCGGATATTCCGTCCCATCAGCAGTAAATGGCTGACCCGCCTTTTTTACCACTACCTTATTGTTCAGAAGGTGGGTGATCATGTTTGCTGCTTCCAGCGAATCCTGCTGGATGGCCGGATTCATGGGGATGACGTAAGCCTCCGGGAACGTGATATCCGTTTCTACCGAGAGCCCTTTTACACCTCTTTCGTAGATCTGGAATTGATTGTCCAGTAAACTGTTCTTATTGGCCGACAGATATTTTAAAGATGCATAACATGCGGTATAAGCAGTGTCGATGCCCTGCTGGTTCGGGAATTTTACCTCCAGCGTATGTCCGATCGCACCAAGATACATGAAATATTGCGGCGTAAAAATCGGAGGATAATCGTCCCAGCCATCTTCCCAGACCTTGAGCGGGATATCCACATCTCTTCTTGTCAAAGTTGTGATCGCTGATGCGATGGCCTCTGCATGAGGAAGGGCATATTTTAAAGCTAGATCATATTCATAATTTGGATTATGCGGAATGGTGCAAGGTTCCAGCAACACGTTATCACTTCCCATGAAGCCATGCAGATCCAGCATTGCCGTGGGAAACCACTGGGTTGCGATGTGATCTACCACAGCCTTGACCTCTGGCTGACTCTGGGTGATATAGTCCCGGTTCAGATCGGTTCCCGATCCGTTCTCGCGATGTCCAGAGGCTCTTCCATCAGGATTTTGACAAACGTTAATTAGAACCACACAGTTCTTTAGAATTTCCTTTGTTTCAGCACTTTTGTCCGTCAGGAGTTTTTCAATCAGCTTCAGCACTCCATCCGTTCCTGTTGTTTCGTTGCCGTGAATGCTGGCATTAAAGAATACAGGAATCCGCATGTTATTTTTCTTCAGCGCTTGTCTTGCTTTTTCCGGCGAGTTGACAGCATCCTGCATAAATGTCTTATATTGATTTAGATTCTTCATGCCTTGCTCGTCGGAAATTGTGACCAAGTAGAGCTCCCTGCCTTCCACGGAACGTCCGATCACCTCATAGTTCATGAGGGCTGGATTTTTTGCTTCCAACGCCTCCAGCTGATCCTTCAGCTCAGAATACAGCACTGCATTCCGAGGCAGCGGATACTCATTGCCTTCCGGTGCGGCAAACGCTGTAAAAGTACTGCAAATCAGGATCAAGATGACAATCAGTGACAAGGTGGCTTTGTACTTTTGTTTTCTCATACACGTTTCCTCCTAATATCATAGATAACAATCAGGTAATATCCGAGGCATGTCTATATATAAGTAATGTGTCCTATAAAAAAACGGACTACCCTAACTACAGTATTCCTTTCCAGTAGAAAATATGTATGTCAGGTTTGTCCGGTTTTCGGTTTTCTATTTGTTTATGCTCATGATTGGGCGGCCCGTATTTTCTCCGCTATTTCTTCTAATTTTTTGAATCGATGATTGATTCCGGATTTACCGATGGGAGGGTCCATCATCTCCGCTAGTTCGATGAGAGATGCCTCCGGGTGTTCCAATCGAAGCTCTGCGGCGACCTGCAGTTTCTCCGGCAGCGAGGCCAGTCCTCTGACGCTTTCTATGAGCCGGATATTTTCCAGCTGCTTGGCAGATGCGTTGATGGTTTTATCTAGGTTTGCACTGTCGCAATTGTTGATTCGATTGGTTTTATTTCGCATTTCCTTCAAGATCCGCACATTTTCAAAATCCAGCAGCTGTCCATGAGCTCCGAGGATATTGAGAAAGTCGATAATTTGTTCGGCCTCCTTTAAATAGACCACATGGCTGTTCTTGCGAACCACTGATTTGGAATGAAGTCCGAAACTGTTGACCAGTTTTTTCACATCATTGCTTAGCGTTTCGCTGTTGCAGACGATTTCCAGATGGTATGCTTTTTCAGGATCGCTGATGGTTCCTGCTCCAAGGAATATCCCTCTTAGATAAGCTTTCCGGCAGCACTTTGTTTTGATCAAGTCGGAATAGATACCGTCACTGATATAGTTGCAGCCCTCTCTAACCATGAGGATCCCCGTCTCTCTTAGGATCTGTTCTGCGTTCATTGTGGAGTCGATGGTCAGCTCATAATAATGACTTTTTTTCAGAATGTTGGTCTTTGCGATAACCAGTCCGGCATTGGTGCCGAAATAAGTTCTGATCAACTTTTTAAAATGCCTTGCTACAGCAGGGTTTTCCGTCAATAGCACCACATTGATCTTTCCGCCGCCGGAGAGCTTAATCGTTCCGCACATACGGATAAAACCGGCAATTTCAGCCAGTTTGCAGCATTTCTTTTCGGATTCAATTCGTGCGATTTCATTTTTCGTTGTTGCGGAAAACGACATATAAAGCTCCTATCAATAAGGCACACCTTACGGGATGAGTTCCCCCGCAAGGTGTATCAATGTAATATCTTAACTTAACTAATCTGCTCAGATCTAATCTGCTTTGATCTGCTCTGATGGTATTGTAAATTGCTATGTTGAGCTTATCCATGCGGTTTTACAATAGGAATGTATTTTTATTATTTGCTGATGCTGAGGATCCTTCTAGCTTCTGCCGGGGTCGCGATTTCTCTTCCTAAAATATTGGCAAGCTTGACAACTTTCTCAACAAGTTCTCCGTTGTTCTTTGCAAGAGCACCCTTTTCCAGATAGAGGTTGTCCTCAAAGCCCACTCTGACATGGCCACCCATGATGATCGCAATCGCAGCCATTTCAAATTCATGACGTCCGATTCCTGCAACGGTCCAAGTGCTTCCCGCCGGGATACTTCCTACCATAAACACCAAGTCTCTGACAGTAGCTGTCATCTGTACGCCAAGAACGAAGTCAAAATGCAGCGGTTCCACCAGCAATCCCTTTTTATGTGCCTTCATGGCGATATCGATCATTCCTTTATCAAAAACCTCGAGTTCTGGCTTAATGCCTCTTTCTTTCATGATCTTTGCAAAGTTGAAGATCGTATTATCTGTATTGATAAAGATTTCATCTCCGCCGAAGTTGAGCGTTCCGCAGTCCAAAGTTGCAAATTCCGGCGTCGGTACAATCTCAGTGGATTGCAGACGTTCAAGATCCGTCATGCCAACAGCGCCACCCGTTGATGGCTGTACGATAACATCCGGGCATTCTTTCAGAATTGCTTCGACACATACCTGGAATCTGTCCTTGCTCTGCGTCGGTGTACCGTCATCTTCCCGTACATGAAGATGGATGACGGATGCTCCTGCATCGTAAGCAGATTTTGCCTCTCTGACGATTTCTTCGACGGTATAGGGGACAGCAGGATTATGATCCTTTGTCACCTCTGCGCCGCAGATCGCCGCTGTGATGATGAGTTTTTCCATTTGTTTGTTCTCCTTTAGATTAAATAAATGCAAGTCCAACTTCTTTGTAACGTCAGAGTGGAAC
>JAQSXD010000310.1 GCA_029266295.1 Bacillota bacterium
GAGTAACTCGGATCAATTTTTTCAGGAGATTAGTGATCCATTGATTTCCATGCTGAGAGCAACCCAAGTAACAGGTGTTTTTGTGATCCTGAATCAAAAGGGGGATTCTCCGGATGATGATAAAGAAGCCCTTTACATCAGGGATTATGACCCTGTTCTCAATGACTATAACAATAGGGATCTCTACTACATCTTTGGTCCCTCGGGACTGGCCAACCAGCTGCAGATTCCGCTGGACAGGATGTGGAAGTATCGGATGGATATGAGTGCTCTGCCTTCGGAATTTTATGAGATGCCTTTGAGCAAGGCACCTCTGACATCAACGGCAAATCTATTGGGGTATTGGAGTCTGCCTTTCCGCCTTTCGCCAGAAGACGGTTCCATCATTACATATACAAGGCCCTTGTTTGATGACGAAAATCGGCTCATCGGCATTGTGGGGGTAGAAGTATCAGAACAGTATCTATCAAAGTTCCTGCCGGCGACCGACTTGCAGATGAAGGATTCTTACGGTTATATGCTGGGATACCGTCAAGAGCAAGCGGACAACATAGAACCAATTCTGCTGACAAGAGCCATTCAAAAGAGGATTGCTCAGAATGGGCAGCCATTGGAATATAAGGCTATGGATCAGGTAAACTCCATTTATATTCTGGAGAATCACAATCTAAAAGGAAATATTTATCTCTCAATAGAAAGCCTTGGCCTCTATAACAATAATACGCCCTTTCAGCAGAGTCAGTGGTACATCATTGGAATTATGGGCGAAAATCATCTGCTCAGCTATGTGACAACCATTAAATCGATCTTGGTGGTTTCGATGCTGGCATCGGTGTTCATCGGAGTAATTATTGCATATTTCTTTAGCTACCGGTTTACAAAACCGATTATTCTTGTTTCAAGGAAGACGAAAGAGACAAACACAGGAAAGAGGATCGTACTTGAAAAAACAGGCCTGAAAGAAGTGGATGAATTGCTTAAGATTATTCAATCCACCAGCAATATGCTACTTGAAACATCCGGTAAAATGTCCAAAATCATTGAAATGGTTGGATTACCTCTCGGCGTGTTTGAGTATAGTGACAATGAAAAGGGTGTTTTTATTACAGATCAGCTTCCTCTCCTTCTGTCGCTGAGCCCTGCTGAAACGGAAGCGATCACCGCGGATAAGGTACGGTTTACACGGATTATTGATCAACTGCTAAGTAATCCCGAAGAAGAGGAAGAGGACATCTACTCCGTAAGCTGCAATCCGGAAAAGTGGCTGAAAATCAAATTGGCCAGGAAGGATATCATAACCTTGGGCGTCATCATGGATGCCACCGATGAAATGACGGAAAAGAAAAAGATCATGATAGAACGAGATCTTGACCCTCTGACAAACATCTTTAACAGAAAAGCGCTTCATTTGCAGATGGAAGATGGGCTGTTGAAAAGAAAAAAGAACCTGACCGCAGCAATCTTGATGTTTGACCTTGACAACCTGAAATCAGTCAATGATACCTACGGGCATAGTTGGGGAGATCTTTATATCAAACAAGCGGTCAAGCACCTGATAATGATCAAAGCAGAGGGTAAGGTACTTGGCAGGCGCTCCGGAGATGAATTTGCACTGCTCCTCTATGACAGTGAATCCAAGGAAGCAATCAGGGATTCCCTTGAAATCTTTTATAAGGGGCTTAAGTCTGATTCATTAACTTATCCTGATCAAAGCAGTGGAATCGCCGCTGTATCGGCAGGACTTGTCTGGATCGAATCAAGTGAAACAACACTGGACGAATATTTAAATAAAGCTGATGAATTGATGTATGAAGCGAAGAGAAATGAGAAGGGGTATTACACCGAAGGAACAATTTCATAGAATCGAATCAGTGTCTCAAAATAGGAAGATTATTTTGAGACATTTTTCATTTTATTTATTGGGTTAATCTATTTTTAACAAACACATAATAACACTTTAATATAGAGAGGATATACTGATTACAGAAACAAACGAAAGGAGCGTGATGTGAATGACAGAGGAAAACATCTACTTTGAAGGCAGCGAAACCTTCTTTGCAGATCTGGCATCAGGAGAGAATGATGACGAAAGCGTTCTGAATGCATACTGGGTCTCACAGAGATAGGCTTCGGGCCATACCTCGCATAAGAAGTCACAAGAGACTTTTCATATAGATTTACCTCTTCAATGGCAACCAGGCAATTAATCAAATTGCGTTTCGGTTGTCTTCCTCTTTTTTTGGAGTAATTCGTATGAGATGGGAGTAGAATTCCAATACTATTAGCATCTTGATTTTCGAACCGTTTCAAGTATCACATAGAACAGAGGAGGAACAGTTTTGAGTAAGGTTACAAGTAAAAATCAATTGCAGGGAAAGGAGATCAAGCGGGATTATCTTGACGAAGCCGTACATGGATACAATCTGAAAACGGCTATGGAAGAAGCCGCCCGCTGCGTTCTTTGTTACGATGCTCCTTGCAGCAAGGGTTGCCCAGCGGATACAAAACCGGCAGATTTTATCCGGTCCATCCGCTTCCGGAATATAAAAGGGGCTGCAGCCACCATTCGTGAGGCCAATGCATTAGGCGGCTGTACTGCCAAGGTTTGCCCTTATGACCGGCTTTGCGAAGAAGCCTGCAGCAGAACGGGAATCGACAAACCGATTCAGATCGGAAGGCTCCAAGCTTTTGCGGTAGCCATGGAAAAAGAATATGATATGAAAGTCCTGGAAGCTCCGGAGGCAACGAAGGAGAAGGTTGCATGTATCGGCGCAGGACCGGCATCCCTTGCCTGTGCCCAGAAACTCGCACTCCAGGGTTACAAGGTGACGATTTTAGAGGAATTCGAAAAGCCCGGCGGGGTTCTCACTTACGGAATCATACCTTCCAGACTTCCACAGGATGTAGTGGACTTTGACATTCAGAAGGTGAAAGATCTTGGTGTTGAAATTGTTTTAAATAAAAAGGTAGGACGTGATATCAGTATCAGCCAACTGAAAGAACAGGGATTTAAAGCCATCTTCATCGGAACGGGGCTTTGGAAATCCAAAGCACTTGATATCAAGGGAAAGGATCTGAACGGGGTTACCTATGCTGTAGATTTTCTGAAAAAAGCCCGATCCTCAATGGGTGAGATGAAGGTGAAAGGGGATGTTGTGGTAATCGGGGGAGGTGATGTGGCCATGGACTGTGCTGCAACCGCAAAGCTTCTTGGAGCCGACAAGGTAACCATCGTATATCGGAGAACCATCGAAGAAGCACCGGCGGATATTGCAGAACTGGAATATGTGCAGGCGCTGGGCATCGGTATTTCCACGAAGTTCAAGCCACAGGAAATCCTGGGAGAAGACGGCAAAGTGAAAGGTTTTCTGGCAGAAGGAACCGATGGTTTTTCTCAGCTAAAGCTGAAGGCGGATCATGTCATCTTTGCCATCGGCCAGGAGGCAGAGAACATGAAAGAGATTGCAGATATCTCTCTCAATGATAATGGAACCATCGCATGTGATCTGAATAAAGGGTTTACCAATGAAGAAGGAATCTTTGCGGCAGGAGATATTGTCAACGGAGGCAAAACCGTGGTGGAAGCTGTTGCGGCAGGAAAATCCGTTGCGGAAAGCATCATGAGCTATCTCTCAAAAAAAGAAGGGGTGAAGTAATATGGCAAAGAATGCTGATTTATCAATCGAATATCTGGGTGTCAAATGCGAGAACCCGTTTTTCCTGTCCTCTTCACCGGTTGGCGGCTGTTACGATATGGTGGCCAAGGCTTATGAAGCCGGCTGGGGCGGTGTATTTTTCAAGACTGTGGGCAGATTCATCGCAGACGAATGTTCCCCACGGTTTGACAACGTCAGCAAGGAGGATACACCCTGGATTGGCTTTAAAAATATGGAGCAGATCTCCGATAAGCCGTTAGAGGACAATCTGCAGGCCATACACCGATTGAAGAGAGATTATCCAGATAAGGTGATGGTTGCGACCATCATGGGAAGTACCGACGAGGAATGGAAGGAACTGGCTGAGCTTGTGACCCAGGCGGGAGCGGATCTCATCGAATGTAATTTTTCCTGTCCTCAGATGACAAGCCATGCTATGGGCTCCGATGTTGGCCAGAATCCCGACCTGGTGCGGCAATATTCCAAAGCAGTCTCCGGTGCAACGAAGCTGCCGGTCATTGCGAAGATGACGCCTAATATCGGAAATATGGAGATTCCTGCCATTGCTGCCATCGAAGGCGGAGCAAAGGGTGTGTCTGCAATCAACACGATAAAATCAATTACCAACATCAATTTGGAGCATATGACGGCAATGCCTGTGGTAAACGGAAAATCGGCAATCTCCGGTTACTCCGGTGCTGCAGTAAAGCCCATCGGACTGAGGTTCATTGCCCAGATGAAGTCCCATCCGCTTTTGAAGGATATCCAGATGAGCGGAATCGGGGGAATTGAAACCTGGCGGGATGCACTGGAATATATTTTGGTGGGAAGCCATAATGTTCAGGTAACTACCTCTGTGATGCAGTATGGATACCGCATTGTCTCCGATATGATCAGCGGGTTGTCCTACTATATGCAGGATCAGGGATTTAACAAATTGGAGGATATGATAGGACTTGCTCTGCCCAATATCATCCCGGCAGAGGAGCTGGACAGAAACTTTAAAATCATCGTAAACATTGATCACGATAAATGCATTGGCTGCGGCAGATGCTATGTATCCTGCTTTGATGCGGCACACCAGGCCATCAATTGGGATTTTGAAAACAGAAGGCCCTCAGTTAATGACGAATGCGTCGGCTGCCATCTGTGCCTCAACGTTTGTCCCGTGCCGGATTGCATTAGACCGGGAGAAATCAAGTATAAAGATGAGTCAAAACGGATTCCAAAAGATATTGCGTTCCAAACCAGATATGAATGAGAATGTTGCTATTCTCAGCCGTGGTTGAAGGAATTGATTGGGCATGAAAAAAATTTGAATCAGGCAATATTTACATTTGTAAAATCCGTCAACATCGTTTATAATAATAACACAGCAAGACAACTGAATAATATTGTTTAAAGATCCTGGAATGCTCGTTTAGGATATATAATTCAACCTACATCTTGACCTTGGGAATTCGCGTTTCCCCGCCTATGTCAAGCCTCCTTGCAGAGGAA
>JAQSXD010000311.1 GCA_029266295.1 Bacillota bacterium
AAGGGGGGCAATTGATATGCCATTGGTGATTATCGTATTTGTAACAGCGCTCCTGATTGGACTGCCTATGGCATTTGTATTGGGACTGGGCGGACTGGCGCATATCATTGCCTTAAATACGCCTGAATATATGTCCATTATTACGCAAAGATTGTTTGTAGGAGTCAACTCTTATTCTCTGATGTGCATCCCATTTTTTGTACTGGCGGGAGACCTGATGAATAAGGGGGGCATTACCCAGAGGCTTCTCGCTTTCTGCCGCGAGGCGATTGGCTGGATTAACGGAGGTATGGCGTATTGCTGTGTTATCCTGGCAATGGTTTTAGCTGCAATTCTAGGTTCGGCCAATGCGGTTACAGCTATTTTATGCGCGATTCTTGTGTCCGAAATGGCAAAGGATGGGTATGATGAGGATTTTACAGGATCCCTTGTGGCAGCTTCCGGAGTCCTCGGGCCTGTCATTCCACCCAGTGTTACCTTTATCATCTATGGTGTGCTTACAGGCGTCTCTGTTCAGAAGATGTTTGTTGCAGGAATTGTGCCGGGGATTATGCTGGGACTGGGATATATGCTTGTCATCCGGTACTATACCAAGAAAAGGGGATATCGGAAAACGAAGGAACGATTTGAACTGAGGCCGTTTTGTACTGCTTTTGTCAAAGCGCTTCCTGCCTTGGTGGTTCCCTTTATCATTGTCGGCGGAATCATGGGCGGTATTTTTACGCCAACCGAATCAGGTGCCATCGCAGTTTTGGCAGCGATCCTGGCTTCTTTGATCTACAGGACCTTTGATATTAAGGCGCTGCCGGGGGTTCTTCTCAATACAGGAATTTCCACCGCGGGAATCATGCTCATCGTGGCGTTCGGAAATATCATGGGATGGACCATCGCAATTGACCAGATTCCGGCAAGAATTCAGGAAGGGATTTTGTCTGTTACAGATAATCCGCAGCTCGTCATGCTCATGATTATTCTTGCTTTAATCGTAATCGGCTGCGTAATGGAAGGCTTTGCAGCATTGTATATCTTTACTCCGGTTTTGGTGCCGCTGGCTACAGCCGTGGGATATGATCCGATCCATTTCGGAATCGTCCTCTGCATCATGCTGACCATCGGACTGATTACTCCTCCGGTAGGCATGCTCCTGTTTGTTACCAGTAACATTTCGGGAATCCCTCTCGCAAGGCTGAGCAAATCCATCGCACCGTTCGCTCTCGTAGCGATTCTGGTTACTGTGCTGCTGGCATATGTTCCAAAACTGGTCATGTTTCTCCCGCAGCTCATGGGACTATAACTAAATAAGGAGGCTTAATCATGTCAGTTACGAAAAAAATTCTGGAAGGCTTTATCGACATGCATGTCCATGCCGGCCCATCTGTGGCGACCAGAAAGGTTGATGCGGCACAGATGCTAATTGAGGCAGAAAATGCAGGTTATCGGGCTTTCCTCGTCAAAGACCACTATTTCCCCACAATGATGGGAACGAGAATGGTTACGGAGCATCTTGGAAAAGAAGGCTGTCTTGTGTTCGGTGGTATCGCGCTGAACAATTCTGTAGGCGCTTTCAATCTGAACGCGCTGGATGCAGCCTATGGACTTGGGGCAAAGACCGTCTATATGCCTACCGTTTCCGCTTTAAATCATATCGTCGGTCATTCCGGAGATCATTTTGTGGGCTCCGGCAATATGGAAGTCGAGGACAAAGGTATCGTCTATCTCAATGAAGACGGCAGTCTTGATCCTGCTGTAATCAAGGTTTTGGAATACATAGCAAAAAGGCCGGATCTAATCCTTTGCACCGGTCACGGAAGCGCAGCTGAGGTCGATGCTCTCATCGAAAAAGCAGTGCAGCTTGGCGTCCAGAAAATCGTTGTCAATCATCCCCATTTTCTTGTCAATGCAACCTATGAGCAAATGAAAAAATGGTCTGAGATGGGAGCATTCATCGAGCTGAACGCTGCAGTATTCAGTTCCATCGCCAAGTCGGGCAAATGCCCCGATGAGATGATTGGAAAGATTTTAGAATTCGTACCTGCTACGAAAATCGTTCTGGATTCCGATCTGGGACAGAAGGTCAACATCGGCCCGGTGGAAGGAATGTACGCTTTTATCTGCAAGCTTGTGGATGAATTCGGCGTGACAGAAGATCAGATTGATATTATGGGTAAGAAAAATCCGGCTATGCTTCTGGGTTTGGATGATTGACTGAATCGTATTGTCTTAAAGAAGGAGGACACAAAATGAGCGCAACATTTGTTAATTTCGAGGAAATGGATTGGGAGCCAATCCGTGAAAAAATGAGAAAAAAGGTCGTGAACCCGGAGGGATGCACCATTCAGATTGCAGAGATCGAAAAGGGACACACCCCGGGACCCCATAGACACGTGCATGAGCAGGTCGCCATTATTCTGGCAGGAGAATGTGACTTTTACATAGATGGGGTCGCTTATCATATGATTCCGAATACGGTTCTTGTCGTACCACCTAACGCGGAGCACTATATTGTAGCCACAAGCGACGAAACCGTAGTCAATCTGGACATATTTACACCGGTAAGACCGGAATACGTTCAGAGTCCTATTGTGCGCCAAATTCTGCAGAGGCCTGAAACCATCCAAAAATGTGAATAAATTAACGTTAAAAATCAACCTATTCCTGATTCAAATGCTTGAACAGGAATAGGTTTTTAAAAATATGGCATTGGTTGTCATCTTACTGCTTAAGGTGCGGTGCTTACAATTGTCAACCAACGCGAAGGTAGCTGGTACAGCGTATCTCAAATAACTGGCTAGAAAACGCATTCGTTACGCTGTAACTAGATAGGAGATTTTTATGAAGAAAAAGATCGTGACCGCAGAACAGGCCGTGGAATGCATTGGAGACGGCGCTGTCATCATGGTCGGGGGGTTTGCCTCCATAGGCACTCCTGAGGAGCTGATCGATGCGCTGGTGAAAAAGGGTTCCAAAGACCTGACCATCATCAGCTGCGATGCAGGGAGAGCTGGACTGGGAGTAGGAAAGCTCCTGAGAAATGGTCAGGTCAAAAAGCTGATTGCATCTCACGTAGGCTTAAACACCGAGGTCGCTTACAGAACGCCGGATCAGCCGGAGATCTATCATGTGGAGTATGTCCTTGTTCCCCAGGGAACCCTCGCAGAATGCATCCGTGCGGCAGGCTGCGGACTGGGAGGTATCCTTACCCCGGTAGGTTTGGGGACTGCAGTCGCAGAGGGAAAGGAAACCGTTAGGGTCAAGGGAAAAGAGTATCTGCTGGAGGAACCGTTTTCTGCAGATTTTGCCTTAATCCGCGGCGCCATTGCAGATCATGCTGGAAATGTAATCTACAATATGACAGCAAGAAATTTTAATACGGTGATGGCAACGGCTGCAGAGCACGTAATTCTCTGTGCTGAGGAGATTGTGGAAATCGGAGCCATCGATCCCAACCATGTGATGACGCCTGCACTGTTTATTGATTCGATTGTGGGAGGAGTAAAACCATGCAGGATATAAAAGCCATCATCGCATCCCGGGTAGCGAAAGAGTTTCGTGACGGAGATACGGTTAACCTGGGAATCGGGGTTCCGACCATGGCAGCGGATTTTATTCCCGAGGGAGTAGATATCATGCTTCAGTCGGAAAATGGTCTTCTCGGTCTGGGCCCTGCAAGCGCCTGCGGTGAGGAGCAGTTTGATCTTGTCAACGCTGGCGGAGCCTACGTGACAGCAACACCCGGGGCTGCCTTCTTTGACAGTGTCATGTCCTTTGGTATTATCAGAGGCGGACATGTGGATGTGACCGTTCTGGGAGCTATGGAGGTTGACGAAACAGGGAATCTGGCCAACTGGTGCATCCCGGACAAGTTTGTCCCCGGCATGGGCGGCGCAATGGACCTTGTGGTGGGGGCAAAGAAAGTAATCATTGCGATGCAGCACACAAACAAAGGGAAGCATAAGCTGCTGAAAAAATGCACCCTGCCCCTCACGGCTGTAGGGGTGGTACATATGATTATTACCGAAATGGGCGTTCTTGAAATAACCGAGGAAGGTTTTTTCCTGACAGAGATCAACCCCGACTATACGATAGAGCAGATCCGAGCGGCAACTGGAGCGGAAATTAAGGTCAGCAGCAGTTTGAAAGACATGACTGTCTGAGCTCATGATGCAAGATAAATAATAGGAAAAACCTTAAGATGCAGTGGAAAAGGTGCAAAAGACGCAGCAGGAAAAATGTAGTAGGGAAAAATACAGTAGGAAAAGTTCTAGGAAAGCACTGATTTAATCAGCGTTACCAAGTTGGAAAGGATGAACGGAATGAGTTTGGAAAGAGTAGTAATTGTTGAGGTTGCAAGGACTGCAACAGGAAAAATGGGCGGAGCCTTGAGTAATATCCCCGCGCCTGTCCATGGCGCAGAATGCATAAAAGCTATTATGGAAAAGACCGGGATTGACCCGGAGGAAATTGATGAAGTGATCATGGGAACTCACTTTCAGGCCGGTACCAAGGCCAACCCTTCGAGACAGAGTGCCATTTATGCCGGATTGCCGGATACCATACCAGCCTTTACCCCGAACAAGAACTGCGCAACAGCAATGAAGGCCATGCAGCTGGCGGCGCAGTCCATTCAGGTGGGAGATAATCAGGTGGTCATTGCAGGCGGCAGTGAGACGATGAGTGCAATCCCGTATCTTCTGCCCAAGGCGAGATTCGGATATCGGATGGGGCAGGGAACGGTGGAAGACAGCATGCTCCATGACGGCCTCGTAGATCCGTTTATGAATTATCATATGGGAATTACGGCGGAAAATGTGGCGGAAATGTGCGGTATCACCAGAGAGATGCAGGATCGATTTGCGGTATTGAGTCATAACAATGCACAGCGGGCCTGGGCAGAAGGAAAATACGACGCAGATATTGTTCCGATTACCATAAAAAGCAAAAAGGGTGATCTTGTGTTTGATCATGATGAAACCTACCAAAAGGATGCCAGATATGAAAATTTTGAAAAACTGAAGCCGGTTTTCAAAAAAGACGGAGGGACTGTGACGGTAGGAAACGCATCCCCCATTAATGACGGATCAGCGGCAGTACTTATGATGAGCGAAAAGAAAGCGGAAAAACTGGGCTTAAAACCACTGGCCA
>JAQSXD010000312.1 GCA_029266295.1 Bacillota bacterium
GCACCGCCTCCGCCTACAACGACAACATCACAAGTATATTCTTCATCTACCCTGATTCGGCTGCTTGCAGGCCTTGGTCTTCTCTTAAGGATATCAGGATTGACTCCTGCAAGTTTCACGGCTTTGGCTACACCGTCGATGACTCCATTGCTGGTTTCAGATGCACCTGAGAGCGTATCCACATTCAGCGTCTGTCCCTCAATAATTTTATCTGGGATTCTTACAAAAACCACATCCGCAATGCCTTCTGTTTCACCCTCAGTTTCGATGCTGATACTTTCGATTCGTTTTTCACTAAAGGACACTTTCATTGGCAGATTTCCGCTGTGACCAATTGCCTTTACCTCATATTCACCCGGTAGGAAAGAAAACTCCTCTTCCTCGTTGAGCTGATTTGCAATTTTTGCAAAACGCAAAAACCGAAGGAAGCAAATCTCCAGGAAATCTATCGTGCCTTCATTGTTCAGATTACCGTCGTCATCAAACGCCTTATCAGCATTCCCAAGTAAAAACTCATAGCCTGGCATTACACTGGCATCCACGCCAGGTGCATCCAGGATTTGACGAAGATGCAGCTGTGCACGAGAGGAACCCTGCGTTTCAAGTGAAGCCCCAACGATCATAACTGGTTTGCCGGTAAGCGGGTGAAGATCAAAGCTCAACCATTCAATCAAGCTTTTCAGTCCGGATGGGACGGAATGATTATATTCAGGAGTCGCTATAATAACGCCATCACATGCAGTAATCTTCTCATCGAACATCTGTATTACTTCGCTGAAGGACTGGTTGTCTGATTGATTAAACATAGGTACATCTGTAATCTCAAGGATTTCGATCTCCGCCTTGGATTCAAAGTACTTCTTCATAAACTGAAGGAGTTTACGATTGTAAGATTTTTTTGCATTCGTTCCGACAATTGCTATAAATTTCATTGCGATTTACCCCCCTACTCTTGCCAAGTGAATTTTTTAACTTTTTGATTAAAAGCTTTCTTTTCCACAAGTTTTGAAGCGATATCTGTAAAAAGAACAAACTCTCTGAAAATTTCATCAAGCTCTGACACCTTATCCGAAGAGATAAGATTGCCGGAACTATCAAATGCGCTCTGTGATTTTCCCAAAAGGAACTCATTGCCTGGCATGATTCTGGCTGCAAGTTCAGGGGAATCAAGGATTTGTCTGAGATGTGCCTGTGCTCTGGAGGAACCAAGGGTACCATGAGAGGCTCCCACAATTAAAACAGGCTTATCCGTAAGTGCCTGACTCGTGTAGCTAATCCATTCAAGGGCACTCTTTAAAACTGCAGGGATCGCATGATCATACTCTGGGGTCGCGATGATTACCCCATCGGCTTTTAAAATTTTATCAGATAGCTCTGCTACCTTTTCAGGGACAGTAGAATCTTCAGGCTCCATAAATGCAGGTAAGTCCTTAATTTCATAGACTTCAATCTCTGCCTCGCCTGAAAAATGCTTTTGCATAAATTGAAGCAGACTACGATTGGTTGACACATCTGAATTCGTGCCTACGATTGCTAGATATTTCATAGGAATCCCCTTTCTGTACATTAGGGAAGTGCTGATTCATTCCGTGCGCACATCTGATCGGTTTACCATCTGCGCACGCTCCATTAAATCATCGCTTCCTTAAGCGTTTACCGCAATAATATCTTTGCTATTAATTTAACATATTGCGTTCGAATTATCTAATTAGTAATTCATTGAAGTTCAATAACAAATTTGTTATAATCAAATCAAACTAAAAATAGCGAAGTATTGCAAAGGGAGGAATGAAATGTCAAAGATCGGCACTCAGGACATTCTTTATTATATTGATGCCATTTTAAAATACAGCAATTATAACAAGGCTGCCAAATCACTTTATATTTCTCAGCCCTATTTGACACAGGTTATTAAAAGAGTCGAAAGTGAGTTAGACTGTGAACTGATCACCCGTGACAAGCTGCCTTACCGGTTAACTGAGCAAGGAAAGATCTATTATCAGTATTTGACTTCCTTAGAAAATAACTATGCAAAGCTGCTTAGAGATATCTCTGATGTATCCGATAGCGATCGAACGGTCATCAAGATAGGCGTTCTTCCAAGCCTAGGCACCTACCTCTTACCACTTTTTATACCAGAGTTTCTGGACCTGCACCCAAACTGCAGAATTGAGCTTGTGGAGGTTTTACCGGAAAAAAGTGAGCGGCTAACGCAGAACAATGAATTGGATTTTTGGCTTGGACAAAATTCAAGAAATATTTCACCCAACTTAAACTCGGTCAGCTGGGGGAGGCACAGATACTGGGCTGTGATTCCGCGCTGCTGTGATTTATATCAGAAAGATGTCGCCAGGATTCCGGAAGGAACCATCGACATCAGTAAACTCTTATCTCAAAGGCTAATCCTGACTTCCAAGGGCTCTGCCATAAGGAAACAGATCGATCATCTGCTGAACGTTTATAAGGTGAACCCCAATATCATCATAGAAAGCACGGATATCAATACTGCGCTTCGGCTGGCTACGGGAAATTTGGGGCTGACGATTATCCCCGAAAGCGTCTATGTTAAGGAATGCCCGTCTGATTATAATTTATATCCCATTCCCATTGATGAACTGAGCTTAGATTATTTTATCGCATATCTTAGTGAAAGAACACTGTCCATGATTGATCAGGACCTGATCGATGCCTTCTTATCTCCTGGGCAGAACCAATCCGATATAGGAGACTGAAATGAACGAGTACACGAAGATCATCCATCTTATGGGAACAAAAATCTCCCTCTATATCAAGGGAGATGATGCAGAATCGCTGGCAACAATGGCTGAGGATCGATTGATTCATTACAACAAAGTTTTTAGTGCCAACAGTGAGCACTCACAGCTTGCCTTGCTGAAAAAAACAGCTGCAATTGCTCCGCAAAAGGTGGACGATGAGCTTTATGACCTGATAAAAATAGGGAAACAGCATAGTTTACGGGAAGGCTCGTATTTAAATATCGCAATCGGCCCATTGATCAAGTTATGGAACATCGGTTTTAAAGAAGCGAAGGTGCCGGATCGAGAAGCAATCGAGAACGTGCTTGAGCTTTTAAAGCCTGAGAATATACAACTGGATGACGATCACAAAACCGTCTATCTCTTAAAAAAGGGCATGGAGATCGACCTTGGCGCAATCGCCAAGGGGTATTTCGCTGATAAAGTCATGGCGTTATTTAAGGAACACGGTGCTGTCTCAGCGATGGTTGATATGGGAGGCAATGTTCTGGTCTACGGAGAATCGCCCTCTCAAGGCGGCGACTGGAAGGTCGGAATACAAAATCCGTTTTTGCCGAGAGGAAATGCCGCCGCCCTAGTCAAAATAAGAAACCAATCCGTTGTGACCTCAGGCATCTATGAGAGAGTGCTTGAAAAGGAAGGCCATAAATACCACCATATCTTTAACAGCAGAACCGGCTATCCAATGGAAAGCAACATCGCTTCATTAACGGTCGTTGCAGACAGCTCCCTGGACTGCGATATCTATACGACTGAATTGTTTGGATTGGATGCTGCCTCTATGATTCGCAGAGTGAATCAAATGAAACATCTCGGTGCGATCGTAATCACTGTGGATGGAGCACTCGCCTGCACAGATAATCTGGTGGGAAGAATTGTCCATCTTGCTCCGGATGATAAATCCGCAAAACCAGCCAGCGTTTAAAGGCGCTGGCTTTTTTTCTGCCCGAAATCCATCAAGGTTAATTGTCTCAGACGGTCTTCCACGAAACCTCAATTAAAGTCTTCTGAAGAGGCCGATTGTGGCATAAGCCACACAAGCCCAAGGCAAATGAGGACAATTGCTGCTACAATCATGACGCTGGACTTCATCGCACCAACATCTCCCACCGTATTCTGAAGGCTAAAGAAAATCGTCGTTACGACGGCAGAACCAATCGCCGCTGCTATTTGCTGCACAGCGCTTAAGGAACCGCTTGCGCTGCCTGCCTCGTCATGCTCAATATCCCCGAGAGCTACATCATAAATGCTGCTGAAACAAGTACCCATACCTGCGCCGATAACGAATATTGCAGGAGCTGTCAGCAATGCGGTAGCCGCCATGCCACTGATGAAGACAGTGAGCCAGAGGCAAAGAGCGCCAATCAGTGTTGCAGAAAGTCCAATGACGATCAGTGTACGTCCTAGCTTAGTTAGAAGCGGTCTGCATACCATTGAGGAAATTACGATGCCGATTGCCATTGGGCACAGTCCCAGAGCCGCTTCATACGGGGTAAGATGAAGAACCAATTGAAAAAACAAGGAAATGACATAAGCCAAGCCATTTACTGCCGCAAAAAACCCGAGCCCCACGAGTAGTCCAGATGTAAATCCTTTATTTTTAAAGAGAGAAGGTTTAATAAGTGGATTGTCTGCGTACCGCTGGCGAAGCGCAAAGGCTACAAGCATCACAGCACCTACTATGAGGCTGACAATCGGTAAAATCGTCCAGCCTGTCGTTGAACCCTCATTCAAGCCAAAAATCAGGCCCAGCATAGAGAGTCCTAAAAGAGCAGTACCAATACCATCCAGCTTTTCATCGGAGTTAGGCTGATCATGAGGCAATAACTTAACCGCAGCAATAAAGCCAGCCAGACCAAGAACGATGTTGATCAGGAACATAGGGCGCCAGTCAAGCCCGCCGATATTCGCCTGAATAATAAATCCGGCTAATATCGGGCCAATAACAGACGAAATACTCATAACCGGTCCAAACGCGCTAACCGCACGGGGAAACTGTTCACGAGAAAATGTGGCCATTAAGATGCTCATGCCTTGCGGTATCAAGAGTGCACCAAAGCCCCCCTGTAACAGCCTTCCCGCTATAAGCATTGACGGATTGACCGATAAACCGCAAAACGCCGAAGCCAGCGTAAAACCTGTTATACCGATTAGGAACATTCGCCGTTTACCATAACGATCACCCAGGCGTCCGCCGATGACAAGCAGCACACCCATTGCCAAAGCATAGCTTGCTCCAAGCCATTTGATCAGAGACTCGCCCCCGCCAATGTTTTGAACAATAGAAGGCGCTGCGATATTGGTGATGTTTGCGTCCATCAGATCAAGAATATCCGCAATAATAACGACAGCCAGTATTAATAATTAGAATTCTAATAGTTAGAATTCTATCTAATATGATAAATAATATTGCCAAACTTATAATTAACAATGACTACTCGATTTTTAAGTTATGAAAAGAAACCCTAAGCAGGCGTAGAAAGGTTGCTTTTTCTTCCTCTGACATTCCTTCCACTAGCAGCTGCTCTAATTCCAGAAAAGAGTTTTCAACCGTTTGGATCACCGTTCTCCCTTTTTCCGTGATGTCTACCTGTTTTGTCCGGCCATCCTCGTTTCCCGTGCTGCGTGAAATAAACCCTTTGCGCTCTAGCCCCTGCAGCAGACTGGTAATCGACGAGCCTCGCAAGTTCATCGAACGCTCCAAGTCTTTTTGGACAATTTCTTCGTCTCGCTTCAGTTGGTTATCTAAATCGCCAAGCAAGCGTGCCTGCTGATTCGTAATGTCATAAGGGAGCAGCTTGTTGTCCAGCATTTGCTTCATCGCATGTACGATTGATCTTAAATAAAATTCAAAGCTTCTGTTATTCATGTGTTTATCCATATAAATCACCAGCCTCTGTGTACACATATTTGTGAAATGGAACGTGTAATTAATTAGAATTCTATCTAATTATATCGCCCGCCTCATCTTTTGTCAACTGAAGATCTGTGATCAAATTTCTATCTTTTTATCAATCCTCTTTTTTCTAATTCCTTTTGAATTTCCCATTGATCTATGGTACAGCCGGTTTCTCCAATTTCTATGGACGGTTTTATTTTACCATGAAAGTCACTGCCACAGGTCACAAGTAGATTGTTATCCCTGCCTTTTTGAAGAAAATACTTGGCAGTTTCATCATCATGATAACTGCTGAATGCTTCTACACCCTGCAGACCAGACGCGATCAGTTCGTCAAAGATTTCAAATTTCCCTCTCAGATTATTGCCTGGATGAGCAAGTACTGCAACGCCCCCACTCTCAGCGATCAGTTTGACCACCTCTTCGAGCGAAGGATAAATGATCTCTGTATAGCATGCCTTCCCTTGGGTATAAAAGTCCCAATAAAAATTCACATAAGGATTATCACTCCGGCTACCACCAGTCTGATATGGCTGCAACAATTTATGTTCTTGATATCGTGAATCATTTAATAGAATTTCCGCAAATAGTTCGCCGGTATAAACACCATCCTTGCTTAATTCTTCCAGCTGCTCTCGCTTAACATCAAACCCAAGCCTGTTCGTTAACTCCAATTTCTTCCCAGAACATGCTCTTTCTTGATGAAGAATGTTTTCTTCCAGAACATCAAATGCCTTATTTTCGTAATCGATTCCATATCCAAGAACATGTAGATCGATCCCTTGATACGTGCAGTCTATCTCAATTGCATTGATATAATGAATGTGATATTGATCCGCTTCTTTTCTTGCTTCCTCTACTGCCTTTATACTGTTATGATCAGAAATTGCCATAATCGTAATTCCTCGGTCACTGCACCGCTTGACTAGCTCAGTTGGTGAGAATTCCCCATCATCACTATAATAACTGTGCATGTGTAAATCAATGAACTTGTCTACCATGATTTTTAATCACCCTTTCTACCATCGAATCCTTACGACACAGCTCACATTCAATTACTGACATTGCATTATTCAATATAAGTAGTCCACTTACCACATTTATTACAAAGATATATCGCAAAGTCCAAAACATCATCAGCTTCATCCAAATCAAAAGTAACCATTTCCTGGTCTTCCAGGATGCCTATATTCCGTTGCCAAATACTGAAGTTTTCCGCCCCACAATTTGGGCATTCCGAATCACACTTTCCAACGCGCTCAAAGTCATCAACGGCGATACCATTGTCCTCTAAAAGCTTTACAACTGCTTCTTCGTAGCCAGTTTCTGAACAGCCCATTATCAAATCTTTCAATCTCAAAAATTCACTCATAAAAGGGATTCCTCCTCTTTCCTCTAACTCGTGATAATACCATAAAAACGCCGAATTCGACGCCTATTTTCATCGCCCCCGTTAAGCAGTTTCATTCTTTACTTATAGTCAGGCATAATACTCCCTACTTTATTGCGCTTATATTATAATCTGCATGAGCGTGCTTGTAAAGCCATAGCTCCTTGGCGAAAACCTTCGCTACCACATTCTGAAAATAGCTTTAAGCTGCCTTCCTGAGATCATCAGCAGCGATCAGGAATGCCCATTTTACTAACTCCGACTTTCCGAGCCTGCAGGACAAGCAGATCAGCTCAAAATGATAAGGACAGCCGCCTTTATTTAAATGGTTACGACTGTCCTCAGAGCATCAACATTGCTAAAGTTACGACTGCCATCATAGCTTCTAACATTGCTAAAAGGTAATTGTATCTCCTTATTTCACAATTGTTTTAATAAATCTTTCTATAACCGCTGCCACTTCGGCTCTTGTGGCGTTTTCCTGAGGAGCAAAGCTGCCTCCGTCTCTGCCGGTTATCACCTTTGTTTCCTGGCAGTACTTTGCGCCATCAGTCGCCCAGGCTGAAATCCTTGGGCTGTCGGTATATCCGAGGGAAACCCCTGAAACATTCGCCTTGTCTAAAAAGTCTGCAAAGTTCAGCATAATGACTGCCATCTGCTCACGAGTTACATTATCACTTGGCGCAAACTTGTTTTCTCCAATTCCCTTGATGATGCCGTTCTCATTTGCCCATGCAACATACTTGGCATAATACTGGTTTTCATCCACATCTGAGAAGGTGTTTGTTCCTGTAATTCTTCCATAAGAACGTTCATAAAGTCTTCCGATGACTGTTACAAACATGGCTCGTGTCATGCTTTCATTTGGACTAAATATATCTTGGATTGTCCCTAGGAATAGTTCACGCTCTGTCACGAAGTCTATGCTTGGTTTCGCCCATGCAATCGTATTATCCGTAAAATTCTTCGGATTTTCTCTGAATGCTATGGTG
>JAQSXD010000313.1 GCA_029266295.1 Bacillota bacterium
CTTGATGACCGACCCCGGTACAGAAAACCAATTCCTGACCGTTTAAAAAATCGATTCCAGTTTCGTTTTCCAGTCTGTGAACCCAACTCACCAAGCGGTTGCGGCTGTTTTCACCGCTGATTTGCCGCAGATCATATTTTTCCCCTGCATACTTGCACAGGGAACTTAACGTCATCGTCATTTCATTCTCTTCCTTTCTATTTTCAATCCTGCTGCCCTGTGTCGACCGGAAAGAATTGACACAGAGCACTTGGCTGCTTCCTTAAATTTTCGCCATTGAAAACAAAAAGCATCGAGGATTACTTTCTGAATATTCTAAAATTATACCCTCTGATCATTGATTCGTCCATAGAAAACCATCAAAATCCAGATGGTTCCAGCAGACCGAGCAATATCAGCCAAACGGGGGTTCTCAGCAACCCCACGATAAAAAACCCATAAGGCATTGAAAAACTGTGGAATGATGCATTTTTGCGTCATGGTATGTGCTATTTGAAATAAGAATAATTTATAAAAAACAGATAAAAAAATCATAAAATTATACAATAAAAATAAGGAAATGACCGAATCTTCAGGGATTAAAACAAAAAATCATACTAAAACTTCTGTAAGAAATGATATCAAGCAAGGAGCCTGCTCAGGTATGATTAGGGAGGAGAGATATCTTTATTTTACAGGAGGTACGGGAATGATTATCATAGGAGAAAAACTCAACAGTACGCTGAAAGCCATCAGACCTGCAATAGAAAGCTATGATGCAGAAGCTGTGGCAGATCTTGCAAAAAAACAGTTTGAGGCAGGATCAACCTTCATTGACATCAATGCAGGCGCATTTGTAGAGGATGAGCCGGAACGGCTGGCATGGCTTGCAAAGACAGTACAGGAGGCGATTGATGTACCTCTTGCAATCGATTCGGCTGATGCAAACGCCATCAAAAAGGCATTAGAAGTCAACAAAAACCCAAATGTAATGATCAACTCCATCACCGATGAACCAAAACGGTACAATGAAGTTGTACCGCTGGTTGTTGAATTTAAAACTAGTATTGTTGCACTCTGCATGGATGCCGGCGGCATGCCGGAAACTGTGAAAGACAGAGTTGTCATTGCTGAAAGATTGATTGAAAAACTAACCAAAGAGGGTGTTGCCATCAGCAACATTTATATCGATCCTCTCGTTCGGCCGATCAGCACAGGGATTCATTACGGAAATGTGGCCATTGAAACCATTCGTGAAGTCAAAAATCAATTCCCCGAGGTTCATATTGCATGCGGTCTGAGCAATATTTCCTTCAGCCTTCCGGCAAGAAAGCTGATCAATCAAGCGTTCCTTGTAGCCGCCATCGGTGCGGGAATGGACGGAGCGATCATTGATCCTCTTGACAAAAAGCTCATGTCAATGATCTATGCCAGCGAAGCCCTGTTCGGCAAGGATGACTATTGCAGAACCTATCTGAAGAAATATAGAAGCGGAGCGATCGAAGCTTAATCAGCAGATCCATACGGAGGTTCAAATGAAGCAGGAATCCAATCTGGCAAAGGCATATCTGGAAGCCTATGAAAAGGCATGTCTTGCTCTTCTTGCATGTGACAGCGAGACAGTCTGCCAGAATACGAAAGCTGTTTTTGAGGCGGATAAAAGCACCTATGTGATACGGTACTTCAATCAGGAATACCGTATCAAATGTACGGACGGGTCTGTCGTCTTTGAGAAGGAACCTTCCGAACTTTCTGTCACAGAACAAGTATTAGTACTTCATTATCTGATCAACGCAAAGCCAAGACCTCTTACCGGCAGAACCATATCATTTCTGGAAGTGCCAAAGGGCGGGTCGATCTATCATACAACCTTTAAGAAACGGGCGATCGATCCGCTGGTGCAAACCTATAACGGAAATTTAACAGGATTTGTCAGCGCCGCCGCGGCGCTCGGAGGCATTCAGGAGGCCTTTGGAGATGCCAGCTTTACCGTGTTCCTATTCCCTTACGTTCCCGTTACTTACGTTCTTTGGCGGGGGGATGAGGAGATCGCATCATCCGGAACCATTCTGTTTGATGCGTCCGTTCCGGATTTTCTGCCGGCGGAGGATATGGTGCTGGCTGCCAGCTATGGAACCTATCGGCTCATAGGAGAACGCAAGAAGAAGTAAAATCGAATGCAAAACAAATCAGAAAAGAAGTAAATTCTTACTCGGAGCATAGAGCACATCGGAATAAGATGTAGACAGTGAAGGCCAAAGACAAAATGATTTTCCAGAACATCAAGAAAGGATTGAACCATGAAGATAGCCGTATCAGGTAAGGGCGGAGTTGGAAAGACAACCATCGCTTCCAATCTTGCCAAGCTGTTTCAAAAAGAAGGATTTCAAGTATATGCAGTGGATGCGGATGCTGACAGCAGTCTGGGGCTTGCGCTGGGAATCGACGAAGCGGAGCTTAATGAGATCAAACCCATGATTGAAATGAAGGAACTCATTGGTCAGCTTTCCGGTGAAGGAGCCCTTTACACGTTAAATCCCAGAGTCGACTCAGTGATCCGCAGCTACTGCATCGATGTTTGCGGGATACGTTTTCTCCGCATGGGAGGTGTAAAAAAAGGAGGCTCCTCCTGTTACTGCAGGGAGAACACATTTTTAAAAGCATTAATGAATGCTTTGATCATGGATACAAAGGAAATCGTAATTCTTGATATGGGTGCCGGAATTGAACATCTGACAAGAGGAACCTCGGCCAATGTTGATTTAATGCTGGTGGTCACAGAACCTGGGAGGTCTAGTGTTCAGACAGCCCGAACCGTGGAGAGCCTCGCCAGAGAGCTGGGTATTCATGAGATCAGATTCATCGCCAATAAAGTCAGAAGTGAAAAGGAAAAAGAATTTATTCTGTCAAATTTCAGTCAGGAAGAACTTCTTGGCATTTTGGGATATGATGAGACAATCGCAGAGAAATCCATGGGATATGGGCAGATGCCTGATACCGTCGATACGCAGGAATTGGAAGACCTATTATATAAAGTAGTCAGAAAAGAAGGAAATGTTGTTCATGAAGAATAACAAGATATCATGGAGGTATTGAATATGTCAACAGCTGAATTTGAAAAAAGGACAGTTGACCCGGCAGCGGCGGAAATGCTGACTGCAGCCGAGGAAGCGCAGATCTTGACCTCTTGGGACCGGTATAAAGCGCAGCAGCCGCAATGCAAATTTGGACTGACGGGAATCTGCTGCCGCATTTGTATTCAGGGGCCATGCAGAATCATTCCATCCAGACCGGGGCAGGACAAAGGTATTTGCGGTGCCTCAGCATATACCATCGTTGCAAGAAATCTTGTCAGGTACATAGCAGGCGGGGCTTCCGCTCATTCCGATCACGGAAGAGAGATCGCCTATACCCTGCTGCATACTGCAGAGGGGCATGCCAAAGATTATAAAATAACAGACGGAAAAAAATTAATTCAGATTGCCAATCGAATTGGTGTGGCCACTGAGGGCAGAGACGAGGTCGAGATCGCAAAGGACGTGGCGGTAAAAGCGCTTGAGGACTTTGGCAAATATGATCACGAACCATGTACGTGGCTAGATACCACCATTGATGAAGAGCGCAGGCTGAAATTTAAACATACAAATGTTGCTCCGACGGCCATTGACCGATCCATTGCGCAGCTCCTTCACCAGACCCATATGGGCACCGATGCCGACCCTGTCAACATCATCTTCGGCGGATTGAAAGCTGCCCTTGCCGATTATACCGGAATGTCTCTTGCAACGGATCTGACAGACGTTCTATTTGGTACGCCCCAGCCCGTTTTGACGGAAGCAAATCTAGGCGTCCTGGATGCGGAAAAGGTGAATGTAGCAGTACACGGCCATAATCCGCTTTTAAGCCAGATGGTTGTCTATGCTGCAAGAGAGCTGGAAAAGGAAGCTGTGGCTGCGGGATCCAAAGGCATCAATCTGGTGGGGATCTGCTGTACAGGAAACGAAGTTCTCATGAGAGAGGGAATTCCGACAGCGTCCAATTTCGGGTCCCAGGAGCTTGTCATCATGACCGGTGCTTTGGATGCAATGATCATGGACGTTCAATGTATCTCACCCGGGGTCAAGGATCTTTGCAATTGCTTCCATACCATGTTGATTACTACCTCAAACATTTCCAAGGTTCCCGGCTCGGTTCACATTGAGTTTAACGAGACCACGGCAATGGATGATGCCAGGAAAATCGTAAAGCTGGCAATCGCGCAATACGGCAAGAGAAGGCCGGAGCGTGTTAAAATACCGCAACTGAAAAAACAGGTTGTGGGAGGCTTCTCTTATGAAGCCCTGATCGGCCTTTTTGCTAAGATGAATCCCGATTCACCCATCAGTGTACTGACCGATGCCATCGCTTCCGGTGAAATTAAGGGAGTCTGTGCGTTTGCGGGATGTAATAATCAGAAGACCATCCACGACCATGCAACCATAACCATCGCAAAGGAACTGGCAAAAAAGGATGTTTTCCTGGTCTCCACCGGTTGCGCAGCCGGTGCACTTGCAAAGGCAGGGCTGCTTTCCACAGAGGGTGTGGAAGCTTACGCAGGTCCGGGCCTTAAAAAATTCATAAGGCGTCTTGAGGAACGTTCCGGTCTGAATGCAGGCCTGCCGTTGGTGTACCACATGGGTTCCTGCGTTGACAACTCGAGAGTCGCAACGCTGTGGAGCAATATGGCTAAGAATATGAACATTCCCGTGCCGCAGCTGCCCTTTGTAGCCAGCGCACCGGAAGCTATGTCCGAGAAAGCTATCTCCATCGGTTCCTGGGTCATTACCATGGGGATCCCATGCCATGTGGGTGTTATGCCTCCACTGGAAGGCAGTGAGCTGGTTCACGGGGTAACCACCAAAATCGCAAGAGACGTCTTCGGTGGATATTTTATTTTCGAAACAGAACCGGAAAAGGCAGCAGAGAAGCTCTATGAAAGAATTGAAAAGCGGGGTTGGAAGCTCCGCGTGCATAAAACGGCGGCGGAGAAATATAACAGCTCTCCAGCGCGGGTTTACGAAGGATAGGAGGGGAAATCATGTCGAAGCATTTGTTTACTCAGGCCTATGAAGGCGCCGTGGTTGCCACCAGCTATGCTGAAATTCTGCTGACCCAGG
>JAQSXD010000314.1 GCA_029266295.1 Bacillota bacterium
GGCTTTCTCGTGTCCTATGTTGGCGTTCAAGCTATGGTGGTAACCCTTGCAGGGCTGTTCTTATACTCTGGTCTTGCGGTGGTGCTCTCTACCCTGTCAGTGTCAAGCGCTTACGAAGGAATTGGAGGCTTTCCCGAGGAATTCATTCAGATTGCCGCTGGACGATTGTTCGGTGTGATTCCGAATCCGTTTCTTATCTTTTTAATCCTGGTGATCATAGCTTATGTGCTTTTACATAAGAGCCGTTACGGGAGATACGTATTTTTGGTTGGAGTAAATCCAAATGCTGCAAGCTTTTCCGGTATTAATCACAAATTGGTAGCAATGTTTACCTATGTCTTATCTGGTCTGTCTGCATCCATTGCCGGCGTGGTTTTAACCAGTTATCTCGGCTCCTGCCGTGCGGATCTGGGCAATGGTCTGACAATGCCAATCGTAACAGCGGTGGTCCTTGGAGGTACTGCGATTACAGGTGGACGGGGCAGCATTCTGGGAACTGCATTGGCGGCGATTGTAATTGGTTTGCTGCGCTTCGGACTGCAGATGTCCGGCGTTAGCACACAATATCTCGACATTCCGGTTGGACTTCTTTTAATCGTTGCTGTGGCGGCGCGGGGGGTTAGTACCTACACGAAACACCGCCCGTCTCTTGGGACGAAGGAAAAGAAAGCGGCATAGTACCTGGAGGGATTTCCATAAGCGTTATTAATATTATCTTCTGATAATATTCAATAAGAAAAAATGATAGAGGAGAAAGAATTGAAAGGAGAGATTTAAAATGCGAAGATTTTTATTGGTACTTCTTGCTCTCGTAATGGTCGTTTCCATGTTTGGATGCGGAGGAGGAGCACAGGCACCTAGTGGTGAGGGCGGAGGAGATGCTTCTGACGCCTCTGATATCTCGGTTGCCTTTATCCCCAAGCTCACCGGAAACTCATTCTTTGAATCGGCAAATCTTGGTGCGCAGGATATTGCTGCTCAAGTGGGGTTTGAATGTGTTTTCACCGGAAATCCCGAAGCGTCTGTTGCAAACCAGGTTCAGGTCATCAACTCCGCAGTTCAACAGGGCTTCAGTGCGCTGGCCATATCCTCCGTTACTCCGGATGGGTTAAACAACGCGCTTAAGGCAGCCAAGGACGCGGGCGTTAAAATTGTTTGCTGGGACTCGGATGTACAGAATGATATGCGATCGCTCCATGTGGCTCAGGGAACCCCGGAGCAGCTGGGAGAAATGCTCGTTGAAATGGTTGCAATGCAACTTCCGGAAGACAAGAAGGACAGTGCAAAATATGCCTGGCACTATTCCTCCGCTACGGTAACGGATCAAAATTCATGGCAGGTCGCTGGTGAAAATTACATAAAGGCAACCTATCCCGGATGGGTAAATCTGGCACCGGATAACTATTACAGCGATCAGGATGCGGAGAAAGCGGTATCTGTAGGAGAATCCATCTTAAAATCTCATCCTGATATCGATGCCATCATCTGCAACGATTCCACGGCTCTTCCAGGCCAGGCTCAGGCTGTCGAGAACTTGGGATTGTCAGGAAAGGTCATCGTAACTGGATTCTGTACGCCGAACGGAATGAGAGATTTCGTAAAGAACGGCACCGTTCCTGTGTTCGGCCTCTGGGATTGCAAAGTACAGGGCGCAATGGGTGCATACCTGGCTTACTGGCTCGCAGCAGGGAATACGTTTAAGGTAGGCGACAAGATTGATATTCCGAGCATCGGACCGGTTGAAGTTCTTCCGAACACCGTTCTGGATCCAAAGGCTTACACTGCAGATGATTCCGGAATCGTTCTTCTGCCAGAAAGAACCATATTCACAAAAGACAATATCGACGATTATAATTTCTAAACAAAGCAGAAATATGTTAATGCAGCGTAGCTGTGGCATAATCACCACAGCTATGCTGTTTCTTTACAAAAAGGAGGACGTTATGGCAGATAAAGATGGCAATAAAGTTGCGAAAAATTATCGCACTGATGTAGAGTTTGGCAGAAATGGAGGCTTCCATGTCAAAGGGATGGAGGATGTGGATTGGGGGATGAAATCCCGCTTGTCAAAGATCTTTCAGCCTGAAAGTGGAAATACCGTGATGCTTGCCTTTGACCACGGATACTTTATGGGTTCCACTGCAGGATTGGAACGGTTGGATTTGGCTATGCCACCGCTGATTCCACATGTTGATGTGCTCATGGCCACAAGAGGTGCGCTGAGAAGCTGTATCTCCCCGCAGTATAACAAAGGAATCGCTCTCCGGTGCAGCGCAGGATCTTCTATGATGGACGACGATCTTTCCCATGAGGTGATAGCGGTTGACATTGATGATGCAATCCGTATGAATGCATCCTGCATGGCGATTCAGACCTTCATTGGTGCGCCGGGCGAGAAATCCAGCATTGAGAATCTTTGCAAGACCATTGATGCGGGAAATCGCTACGGGATACCAACGCTTGGCGTTGTGGCAGTAGGCAAGGATATGGAGCGTACACCGGCATTTTTCAAGCTTGCCACCAGAATGCTGGCAGAGTTCGGAGCGCAAATCATTAAGACGTATTATTGTGATGATTTTGAAGAGATCACTGCAGCCTGCCCAGTTCCTATCGTCGTTGCAGGCGGGAAAAAGGTGACGGAAAAGGATGCACTGACCATGGCATACCTCAGCATGCAGGGAGGTGCCAGAGGTCTTGACATGGGGAGGAACATCTTCCAAAGTGATTGTCCCGTGGGAATGGCAAAGGCGATTGGCGCAATCGTGCACAACAATGCGAATGTCAATGACGCATATGATCTTTACAGAGAAGAAAAGGGCGTATAATTTGCTTGACAAGCTCTAGGAAACCAAGATATGATAGAAGCTGTTAAAAGGGAGTAGTTTGAAATACAAAGTCAACATACTGGTTTTGAACCTGGCTTTGTAGCCTGATTTGGTAACGAGACTTTTGGCATGACTGTTCATACAGTTATGCTGAGAGTCTTTTTTTTCGGGTATGCTTTTGAAATGGAAAGGATGAGGATTAACATGTACACGAGTTTAATAGCCTATTTGTTTGCAGGAGGTGCGGTAGTGCTGGCTGAAATGGGAGACAAGACCCAACTACTTGCCATGGCGTTTGCAACAAAATATAAGGCCTCCAAAGTTTTAATCGGTGTCTTAATCGCTACGACATTGAATCATGCATTGGCAGTCGCTGTTGGGAACTACATTACCCGGTTTGACTCCGCTCAGATTTGGATTCAGGGAATCGCCTCGCTATCCTTCGTTTTTTTTGGCCTTTGGACGATCAGAGGGGACAAGCTTGACGGTGAAGAAAATAAGATATCAAAGTATGGGCCTATCGTTACAGTTTCGATTGCATTCTTCATTGCTGAAATGGGAGATAAAACACAACTCGCGACCATCGCTCTTGCAGCGAAATTTCCTTCAGAGCCTGTCTGGGTACTGCTTGGAACCCTCACCGGTATGATGATCGCAGATGCCATCGGAATTATCATTGGTGTTGTAATGTGTAAGCGGATTCCCGAGCGTACCGTTAAACTGGTCTCTGCCGGAGCCTTCATTGTCTTTGGTTTTGTCGGCAGTTATCAGGTTTTGAAGGAACAGTTGATGCTGGATTCAAGAGGAATCTTTGTCTGTCTTATGCTTCTTCTGGTTGTAACCGCCGGATTTGCGTATTATCTGATTAGAAAGGATCATAATAAGGCAGAACAGGAGCGGCCGGCCGGAGCGTACTGCAAATTGAAAGGGGTACCTGCGGATCAGCCGGAAAAGCTGAGATAAAGGGACAAAATAACGAATCGATTTAGAGGCGCTGGTGTTCTAACTCTTTCTCCTGTTTTAATATAATAGACTGGAGAAAGATAAGGAGAACGGTATTGATGGGGAATCTTGAGTTGATTGCAATCGCATTGGGTCTGTCTATGGACGCCTTTGCAGTTGCGATAAGTAAGGGCTTATGTCTGAGAAAAGCCGGATTTCGTAATGCTTTTATCACGGGACTGTTTTTCGGCGGCTTTCAGGCATTGATGCCGCTGATCGGTTATTTTCTGGGAAGACAGTTTGAAGGATACCTCACTGCCATTGATCATTGGATCATCTTTGCGCTCCTTGCGCTCATTGGGACCAATATGATCCTTGAGTCAAGAAACGAGAAAAAGGAAAAGCATGATACATTAAATCTAAAAAATTTGACCATACTGTCCTTAGCAACAAGTATTGATGCTTTGGCAGTTGGGATCACTTTTGCGTTCTTGCATATCAATATTTTTACAGGCGTTACTGTGATAGGATTGATCACTTTTATTCTTTCCTTTATAGGAGTCCGTCTTGGCTGTGCTTTTGGCTCAAAATTCAGATCCAAGGCTGAAGTTGCCGGAGGCATCATTCTTTTGTTGATCGGTACAAAGATTCTGCTTGAGCACCTGGGTATACTGGGCTGGTGAAGATACTCCGCCACCAATGAAACATGCTGCACCAAGCATCCAAGGCTTGTTTGACAGGGAAAAAGGAGCGAAAGAATGAAAGGAAAGAGTTTATATATCGTCAGCGCGATCATTATCGCTTTGCCGTGGATTTTTTTACTGGAAATCCTGCCGATTCCCTATAACAGAATCGGTACGCTGACAGAAATCGTGATTGAATGTGTCATGTTTACCTCGCTGCTTGTGGTGGCAAGTCTTTTGAGAAAGGACCTGAAAAGGCAGAAGCAACTTAAAAAGACCGAACAAAATGAAGGGATTCCAAAGCCTGGAGGACGAGGGTTGAGATTGATCGGTAGAATTCTCTTTGTCCTAACATCATTGACGATCTTTCTCGTTGGATTGGTTCTGCTACTGATCGGGATATCATATTCTTTGTAATAGGAAAAATTAAGGGCCTGAAACAGCTACTCAAATCTGTTTCAGGTATTTTTTTGTTCTTAGTTAAAAGAGATATAGAACTTGACATTTTCATAGAACAATCTATAATCTAAATATAATCGATTATATAAAAAATAGTTCAAAGATTAGAATGCGACAGAAAGGACACTGATGAAATATGAGGATAGAGAATATAAATCATGTCGCTGTCATAGGTACCGGCATGATCGGCGCCAGTATGGCGGCTCTATTTAC
>JAQSXD010000315.1 GCA_029266295.1 Bacillota bacterium
TTTAAGACCAGAAGAAATCAGTGCGGTCATAAGAGAACAGATCAAACAATATAAAAACGAGTTGGAAATCTCCAATTTCGGTACAGTAATACAGGTTGGTGACGGTATTGCCAGAATCTACGGTCTGGATCAGTGCATGGCGGGAGAACTACTTGAGTTTCCCGGTGATGTTTACGGTATGGCGCTGAATCTCGAATCGGATAATGTCGGTACGGTTATTCTGGGGCCCGATAAGGAAATCAAAGAGGGCGACGTTGTAAAGCCAACCGGTAAGGTTGTTGAAGTTCCCGTAGGACCGGAACTGATCGGACGTGTTGTAAACGCACTTGGACAGCCTATCGACGGCAAGGGCCCGATCAACACGACCAAGACCAGACCCGTGGAAAACATAGCTCCCGGTGTATTGCAGAGAAAATCGGTCAATCAGCCGCTGCAAACCGGTATTAAGGCCATTGATTCTATGATTCCCATTGGTAAGGGGCAAAGAGAACTGATCATCGGTGACAGGCAGACCGGAAAAACAGCGCTTGCCATTGATACGATACTCAATCAGGCATCAGAAGATGTGATCTGTATCTATGTGGCGATCGGACAGAAGAAATCCACCGTTGCACAGATGGTTCAAACCCTTGAAAAAAAGGGGTCAATGCAATACACCATCGTTGTTTCCGCTACTGCCAGTGAGGTTGCTCCGCTGCAGTACATAGCCCCTTATGCAGGCTGCGCTATGGCGGAGGAATTTATGTATCAGGGAAAAGACGTTCTGATTATTTACGACGACCTGTCCAAGCATGCGGTCGCTTACAGAGCTATGTCGCTGCTGCTTCGAAGACCGCCGGGGAGAGAAGCTTATCCCGGAGATGTATTCTATCTGCACAGCAGACTTCTTGAAAGAGCGGCAAAGTTATCCGATGAACTGGGAGGCGGTTCCATTACGGCACTTCCTATCATTGAGACTCAGGCGGGAGACGTCTCCGCCTATATTCCGACCAATGTAATTTCCATTACAGATGGTCAGATCTTCTTGGAATCGGAGCTCTTCTTTACAGGACAGAGACCTGCTGTTAACGCTGGTATCTCCGTATCCCGTGTAGGAGGAAGCGCACAGATCAAAGCCATGAAAAAGGTATCCAGTAAGGTAAAACTAGAATTGGCGCAGTATAGAGAGCTGGCAAGCTTTTCGCAGTTTGGTTCCGATCTGGATAAAGATACAAAGGAACGTCTGGAACATGGTACTGTTCTGATGGAAATTCTAAAACAGCCTCAGTATGCACCTGTCAAGGTCGAACACCAGGTTATGATCATTTTTGCCGCGACCAACCGCTATCTGGTGGACGTTCCGGTAGAAGAAATCAAGGATTTTGAGAAAGAGTTCTACAGCTTTATGGATACCCAGTATCCGGAAGTGGGAAAAGAGATCAAGTCCACCGGTAAGCTGGAAGGGGAAACAGAAGAGCAACTCAAGGCTGCAATCTTAAAATTCAAATCGCTGAGATCATCCGATTAACGCTGGTAAGGAGGAGGTGAAGGCATGGCAACAAACAACATGAGAGATATTAAGCGCAGAATCCGAAGCGTCAGCAGCATGGAGCATATCACCAATGCCATGAAGCTCGTATCTGCTGCGAAATTGCGAAAAGCCAAAAACACCTTTGAAAAAACACAAGAATATTTCCACTATGTGACCGAGTCAATTGAGGAAATTTTTCACCATACAAATGAAGTTCCTTCGGAATACCTGAAGGGAAACCGTGAGATTAAGTCGACTTGCTATATCATCGTCACCAGTTCCAGAGGACTTTGCGGAAGCTTTAATTCCAACATCATTAAGGAAGCAGCAAGGCACATTGCCGAGGATCGGGGAAAACCGGTCATCGTGGCAGTGGGTGGAAAAGGCAAAGAATATTTTGAAAAGCGGGGCTACGATATCTTTGAGGAGTATATGCTCCCGCCGGAAAGTATTTCCTTCTTGGAGACCCATGATATCAGTAAACCAATTATTGATATGTATAATTCCGGACAGATTGACGAAGTAGTAATCATCTATACTTCGTTTGTCAGCTCCCTGGAGCAGAAGGTAAGATCTGTAACCCTCCTTCCCTTCGAGATCAACAGGGACCCGGATTTTCCAAGATTGGAACAGCAGGTTGATTATGAGCCTTCGGTAGAAGAGGTCTTCAACTATCTGGTGCCCAAATACGTGGAAATTATGGTTTATGGCGCCATTGTAGAGTCTGCCACCTGTGAACACGCTGCAAGGCGTATTGCCATGGAGAACGCCACCGACAATGCGAGAGACATGATCGGTGAGCTAACCCTCTACTACAACAGGACACGGCAGGCCGCCATCACAAATGAAATTTCAGAAATCGTAGGAGGCGCCGAAGCGCTGAAATAAGGAGGGAAGGTAATGAGTCATAAAGGTACCATACACCAAATCATTGGTCCCGTAATCGATATAAAGTTTATGCCGGAAGAGATGCCGGAGCTGCTGAATGCGATTTATATCTATTTTGAAGACAGAAATATTGTTGCAGAAGTAGCACAGCATATCGGAGATGACGTAGTCAGATGCGTTGCATTGTCCTCGACAGATGGATTGACTCGGGGAATGGAAGCTGTAGACAGCGGTTCGCCGATCAATGTCCCTGTTGGGAAGGAAGTGCTCGGCAGACTGTTCAATGTAATCGGAGAGACCATTGATGAAAAGGGTCCTGTGAATACCGAGGCACGAATGCCGATTCACAGGCCTGCACCTGCTTTTGACGAGCAGGATACCAGTACGCAAATTTTTGAAACCGGAATCAAAGTTGTTGACTTGATCGCACCTTATACAAGGGGCGGTAAGGTCGGACTGTTCGGAGGAGCCGGCGTTGGAAAAACAGTACTGATCCAAGAGCTGATCAGCAATATTGCGAAAGAGCATGGAGGTATTTCTGTATTCGCCGGAGTAGGAGAAAGAACGAGAGAGGGAAACGACCTCTATCATGAAATGATCGATTCCGGTGTAATTGCAAAGACTGCCATGGTTTTCGGACAGATGAATGAGCCGCCGGGGGCTAGAATGCGAGTAGCATTGACAGGGCTGACGATGGCAGAACACTTCAGAGATGAAGAGGGACAGGACGTGCTTCTGTTCATTGATAATATCTTCCGGTTCACCCAGGCTGGTTCTGAGGTATCTGCGCTGCTGGGCCGTGTGCCCAGTGCGGTAGGTTATCAGCCAACCTTGGCTACGGAGATGGGTGCGCTGCAGGAGCGAATCACATCCACAAAGAAGGGTTCAATCACATCGGTACAGGCAATTTACGTTCCTGCCGATGACTTGACGGACCCTGCTCCGGCAACTACCTTTGCCCATCTGGATGCAACTACGGTTCTTTCCAGAGCGATCACAGAATTGGGAATCTATCCAGCGGTAGATCCGCTGGAATCATCCTCCAGAATTATGGATCCGCTGATCATCGGCGAAGAACATTACAACACAGCCAGAGGGGTACAGGAGGTGCTGCAGCGTTATAAAGATCTGCAGGATATCATTGCCATCCTTGGTATGGATGAACTGTCCGATTCGGATAAGTTGGTCGTTGCCCGGGCAAGAAAAATCCAGAGATTCCTTTCGCAGCCATTCAGTGTTGCGGAAGCGTTCACCGGTATGCCTGGTAAATATATACCGCTCAAGGAGACGGTCAGAGGCTTCAAGGAAATTTTGGAAGGAAAACATGATGCGATTCCTGAATCTATGTTCCTGTTTGCCGGAGGGATAGACGAAGTAGTAGAAAGGTTCCAAAGCAATGCCTAAAAGTATGCTGCTGGAGGTAATCACACCTTCCAAACTCTTCTATAAGGGAGAGGTTGAACTCGTGATCGCCAGGACACTGAACGGTGATGAGGGCTATATGGCAGGTCATACCTGGGCAGTCAAACTGCTTGCCGCAGGAGAGCTTTGGTTTCAGGAAGCCGGATCAAAGGACTTCAAAATTGCGGCGATCGCAGGTGGTTTTGTTGATGTGAAGGATAATATTATCATCTTTACTGACGCGGCAGAATGGCCTGAGGACATTGATCTTGCAAGGGCTGAGCATGAGAAGGAATTGGCAGAAGACTGGCTGAGACATCCCAGCAACGATGATTCGGAAGTCTCAAGAGCCAAAATAGCCATTGCAAAATCGCTTACCCGTATGCATGTTAAGGCTGGAGGGCATAGGCGTAGGCGCTAACGAATAACCAATAAAATACTCATCGTAAGTATGATAGAAATCATGCGGTTCATAAACGCATGATTTCTTCGTTTTTCAATCGAATTCTATTTTAATTGCATTAGTTGCACTAGTTTAATTGTACTATTTCCGTCGGTTCGACAATATATGACCAGAATCGCTATTGAACCGCTTGCCCATTTGGGCTAGACTATAGATGTTTTACAAATCAATGTGGGAGGGGAGGTGCAGGACGTTGAGCTTACTGTTTAATCTGATGCTCAATCTTTATTCGGCGATTATCCTCATTGTAATGTGCGCTCATTCTTTCAGACGGCATGACAAATATTCGCTGCAGCAGAAACTGTTTCATCTGATGCTGTTGCTGACTTTGCTGTTGCTTTTTTTTGATACATTTAGTCGATTTGATGGCAGCCCCGGAACCTACTACTCTTATTTCAATTTCATTGGTAATTTTGTCGTCTTTCTGCTGGGACCGTTGCCGTCTATGGCGTGGATGGCGTATGCCAATTTCGAAATTTACCGTGACGAAAACCGTGTAAAGACCCTGTTGAAGGTGACGTCGATATGGCTTGCGATCAATAGTTTACTGACGTTGCTATCTCTTCAATATCATTGGCTGTACTATATTGATGTGGAAAATGTCTATCATAGAGGGCCTCTTTTTCTGTTACCGGCAATGCTGACAGTCGGTTCAATTTTGATCGCTTTTGTAATGGTTTCGCAAAATAGGAAGAGAATAGAGAAGAAGCACTATTTCTCCCTTGTATTCTTTCCTGTGCCTCCTCTGGTCGCGATCCTTGCTCAAATTTACGTGTACGGAACCTCATTTATTTTAAATGGTTTGACCATCTCATTGCTGATCGTATTTATAACGATACAAAATCAGC
>JAQSXD010000316.1 GCA_029266295.1 Bacillota bacterium
CTTCGTAATGGATTTCACGCCGCCCAGGATTACAATTCCCACAGTGACAGCCATCACCAAACCGGACAGCCAGAGCGGGATTTCAAAATTCTGATGGAGCACCTTGGAAACTGCATTGGCCTGTACCGATGCACCTACACCAAAGGCAGAGAGTCCCGCAAATGCCGCAAATAAGGCTCCTAACCATTTCATATTCAGACCGCGCTCAAGTGCATACATCGCTCCGCCCAACATCGTTCCGTCAGAGGTCTGAACCCGGTACTTTACCGCTACCAAAGCTTCCGCGTATTTCGTAGCGATGCCGAAAACTCCGGTGAGCCACATCCACAAGACTGCTCCCGGGCCCCCAAGCGCAATCGCCGTACCAACACCAACAATATTTCCAGTTCCCATGGTAGCCGCCAAGGCGGTTGCCAGTGCCGCAAACTGAGACACATCTCCTACGCCGTCCTGATCCTTTGTAACAGAAAGCCTGATGGCTAAGCCCATCTTTTTTTGTATCACACCGGTTCTCACCGTCATAAACAAATGGGTGCCAAACAACAGGATAAGCAGCGGGGGTCCCCAAAGACAGCTGTTCAGCCAGGTAAAGAAGTTATTTACACTTTCCATAAAAGCACGCATCCTTCCCATGCCTCTGATTTTGCCTACTGTTCATTGTATTTGCTCCATCTCACGGTTATGACAATGCAAAACGGGCGCAAAAAAAGAGCCCTGCTTTGCAGGGCCCCTTGCATTTCAATTACTCTTCAACTGTGAGCTTTTCGAATTCTGCAACAACCTTTTTAAACTCTTCGTCATCTTCGATGTCGATCAGTTCAAATTCTTCCTCGGTTGTTTCTTTATATCCATAGATGTATACATCATCAGTGCCGTCATCGGGGATCAGAGCGATGTATTCCTTACCTTCAAACTCGAATACGCCCATGATCTCGCACTCCACTTCCTGTCCGTCATCGAACTCAAGTGTGAGGTAATCTGCGTCATCCTCGGCACAGCTGCAGTTATCCCCGCATCCGCCGTGAATTACTTTATCTTTATCTGCCATAATTATCCTCCATTATCTTCTAATTAGAAATTGGTATATTTTCAAGATCGCAGTCCCATCAGGCTGCCTGCGACGGGTTCATTATAACATTATATTTTACGTTAATCAATTGAAATATTCATTTTTTCGCTGCCCATGCCAGCACCTTTTCAGCCGCCGGCTTTGTAATTTCCGGAACTTGACACAGTTCTTCCAAAGTCGCCTCCTTTATCCTGTCGATGCTGCCAAAATGCGACAAAAGAGCATTTCTTCGTTTCTCACCGATGCCCTCTATGGTATCCAGTGCCGAACGCTGTAGAGATTTTTTTCTGAGATCTCTATGATAATCGATGGCAAAGCGGTGAACCTCCTCCTGAACAGAAGCAACAAATTGATAGAGCACCGGATCTGTTTTCAGATCCAGTTCTTTTTCCGCACGAAGCAGTCCTCTGGTGCGGTGCTTATCGTCCTTGACCATTCCAGCCACCGCAATATCAATCTTCATCGCAGCAAGCACCTGCTCAGCAGCAGAAATTTGTGGCTTACCCCCGTCCATAAGGATTAAATCTGGCATTTTGGCAAAACTCAAGTCTCCTTGAAGGCCTCGTTTAAAGCGCCGATAAAGCACCTCCTGCATACTGCCGAAATCGTTAGGCCCCTCCACCGTTCTGATTTTAAATCTTCGATAATCTTTCCGCTGCGGGCTGATTCCTTGAAACACAACCATGGCTCCCACAGAGTCCACTCCGTTGGTATTGGAAATATCGAAGGCTTCTACTCGATAGTTCACATCCGCTTCCCTCTGTTTCTCCCGCAATGAGGGAATAAAGGCTTCCAAGGAAGCGCGGATCGCTGCATTCCTCTCCCTTTGCAGATTTGCCTTTTCGTCCAGGGTCTTCATCATTTCGATCACATCACGCCTGGCCAGATCCAAAAGCGCTTTCTTATCACCCTTTTGAGGAACCGTTATCTTAACCTGACTGCCTTTGAGCTCTGCTAGCCAAGATTCGATAATTGTAAGCTCTGCCGGCTCGCTCTCCACCAGAATTTCCTTTGGAATCATCGTACTTCCTGAGTAATACTGCTTGATAAAGGCAGAGACCACCTCTTCCAGGCCGTCTTCCTCCATGGCCTGAAGATGATAACTTTCGCGTCCGCTAAGCCTTCCCTGTCTGACAAAGAATAGAATTACGTGGGCATCGTTCTGCCCTTTTGCACCTAAGATCACATCCATATCGCCGGCAGAAAGCAGAACCACCCGCTGTTTTTCGGCAATCGCATTAACGGCTGCCATGTAATCCCGATATTCGGCAGCCCGCTCATAATTCATTGCCTCCGCTTCTTCCGTCATCTTCGCATTGAGATAGTCCAGTACTTTCTTGTTCTTACCGTTTAGAAGCTCAATGACCTGATCCAGAACCTCCAGATATTCCTTGGGTGGTACATTCCCGGTGCAAATTCCTTTGCACTGATTGATGTGATAATTCAAGCAAGGTTTGAAGCCCTTTGGAAACTTCTGTGCGGAGCAGCGTTTCAACGCAAAGATACCATTCATCAGATCGATGATCTGATTCACAGCGTTGACATCTGCATAGGGACCGAAATACTTGCAGCCATCATGAAGGATCCTTCTTGTCTTGAGGATTCTTGGATATGTTTCATTTGTCGTAATTTTAATATAGGGGTAAGTCTTATCATCACGAAGCAGTACGTTGTACTGCGGCATGTATTTCTTGATCAGATTATTTTCCAGAATCAGTGCTTCCATCTCTGTATTTGTGGTGATGTACTCAAATTCCTCGATATGCGAAACCATAGCCCTCACCTTTGGGTCCATGTTTCTGGAAGACTGAAAATACTGACGCACTCTGTTTTTCAGCGAGATTGCTTTTCCCACATAAATAACCTGCCCCAGTTTATCTTTATGAAGATATACGCCCGGTTTATCCGGAAGCTTTTTTAAATTCTCTTGTATGTCAAACATTTTTATTCTTAACTCTTTATCCTTGATTTTCTAAGGAAGCCTGATTTAATCAGCGTTTCCCCAATGCCATTTCCATCAAACCTATGATTGAATTTGAAAACAGTATAAGCTTTAACGTAACCCTTTTTTAGATTGTTATCCAACAAACCATTTCCGTTGTTCTACAATCAAAATCAAAGGGATTGCCGTCTAAATGATATCCATTTACCCGGCAATCCCATTCTATCATTCCCTTTATTAATTGACAAGCCGCTTGCTCTTGTTCCCGTAATCCCGGCTCAGATTCCTGGCTCAGATTAACCTTGTGTCAATTAATCTCCACAAATGCATTCTTCACCAAGCTTGAGCTGCGCTTCCTCCATGATTTCACGAAGTACTTTTTCTTTCTGCTCCGGCAGCGGATTTTTCATTTCGCCAGCCAGGATCTCTTCAACCTTTTTCCGGGCGGCATCAATCATGCCGGGGCTCCCAAGTGCCGTCCATCCATCATAAGACTCCCGATCACACAGCTCTGCCTGATAAAACTCGCTGCTTCGGAATGCTGCTCTGGTGTTTTTTTGTTTGAGAAAGTGACCCCCATGCCCCACTTTTTTGATATCCTCAAAGAAATCCTGCTCATCCCGAACATCCACGCCTTCTCTGATTCTTTTACAAAGCAAAGCGATTTCGTTATCAATCACCATCTGTTCCAATGACAAGGTCATGCTGCTTTCCACCAGCCCGATCCCCTGAATCACATCAACCCCGGAAAGAACCAGAGGAAGCGTCGTCAGCGTCTTTTCCATCACAGCCTGCATTCCAAGGGTCTTTGCATCGGTCAGACAGCCAGCCATCATCGTAGGCAGTCCATAATGCTTTCCCATCTCTCCCATGGCTCCCATTTGGAGCATGGTCTCCGGTGCTCCTTCCAGAAACATTCCGCTTCTTACATTTACAACGCCAAGCGCTGACCCAAATAAAATCGGAACACCCGGCGATACCAGCTGAAAGATCGCAATGGAAGATAGCGCTTCCGCATTTGCCAGAGCGATGTTAGACATAAGGCTAGCCGGCCCCGTTGTTCCGCAGGCAGGCATTGGGAAAACCAGAATGGGTGCTTGATAACGGCACAGCTCCATGGTTGCCTCCAGCATCTCCTCATCGTGGCAAAGTGGCGCTACCGTACAATAGGTTACGGAATAGATTTTCCTTTCCCGAAATGCCTCTTCACTCCCAAGAATTGCTTTCAGCATCTCGGCAAGATACGGCACTTCTTCCTTCTTCTTAACTTCATCCATGATATGTTTCGAAGTATTGAGAAAGGCTGTTCCGGTACTGATCAGACTTCTGGCGCCATAGGGCACATCAGACGGTGATACGGGTGGCCAAAGGATACTTCCCATGGCAGTCTCTTCAAAAACCCTTGCGGAGTCGGCCACGTCCTTCAGTACCGCTGCCCTTCTGTGCCCTGTATTGAAATCGAGCGTATTCACACCACAACCGTCAAGATTATATGTGGTTCGCCTTGAAGGCAGCTCAAGATCGTTTTCGGGATTTCGTGCTCCCATTACAAACTTCTTTGGAGCGGATTCAATTGCTTTCTGAATCAGTGCTTCCGGAAGAAACGCGATCTGCTGATCCCAATCGATGACCGCCCCTGCTGCTTCCAAAAGTGCCAGTGCTCTATGACTGGGAAAACGGATTCCGATCTCCTCCAAAATCCGGATACTATTCCTATGAATTCTTAGTTTATCCTCATCGCTAAGGACCATTCCCTGCATGTTCATTATATCCTCCCTATGATCAACAAACTGCTTGCGTAAGCAGCTTCGCTGCCAGCTTTACAGCATCCACCGCACTATCGGAATATCCATCAGCACGAATGGTTTCTGCCCAGCCAGAGCTAACGGGAGCACCGCCGACGATGACCTTTACCTGATGACGCAGATTTTCCTTTTCCAGCAGGCGAATGATATTTTTTTGTTCCTCCATCGTAGTGGTAAGCAGTGCCGACAGACCGAG
>JAQSXD010000317.1 GCA_029266295.1 Bacillota bacterium
GTATAATGAATGCAATAAAAAGGTAGTAAAACCAGATGGGTTTTACCGCAGGAGGCGTTCCAAGCAAGATTACAAATGAAGCAGGAGGCAATTATTCATGGAAACAAGACCATATATGTCATGGGACCTAATCGGCGATTTTATCGCATCAGCCTTTGAAAAGATCGGTGTTCCCCGGGATGAAGCGGAGATATGTGCCGATGTACTGATGGAAAGCGACAGGCGAGGGATTGAGAGCCACGGCTGCAACCGCTTTAAACCCATCTATATTGATCGAATCAATGCAGGGATACAAAAGCCTGTCACAGAGTTTGAAATCCTCAGGGAAACACCTACCACTGCCGTTGTAGATGGTCATGATGGAATGGGCATGGTTGTTGGTTACAAAGCCATGAGCATGGCCATCGAAAAGGCAAAGAAGTATGGAATGGGCATGGTAGCGGCTAGAAATTCGACACACTACGGCATCGCCGGTTACTATCCGTCCATGGCCATCAAGGAAAATATGATCGGGATCACCGGCACCAATGCACGGCCCTCTATTGCCCCAACCTTCGGCGTAGAAAACATGCTAGGAACCAACCCCCTTACCTTCGGATTTCCTACCGATGAAGACTTTCCCTTTCTTCTGGACTGTGCCACGAGCATCACCCAGCGCGGCAAGATTGAGTATTACGCCAGAGAAGGCAAAGAAACACCGGCAGGAATGGTCATTGGCCATGACGGAAACCCCATGACAGACAGCGTCAAGATATTGGAAGATCTGGTGAAGGAAACCGCTGCTTTGGCTCCTCTTGGCGGAATCGGTGAAGAGCTGGGCGGTTATAAAGGCTACGGCTATGCCACCGTGGTTGAAATCCTTTCTGCTGCCCTCCAAGCCGGAAGTTTCCTTAAAATGCTGACCGGACTTGATGATCATGGAAATAAAGTTCCGTATCATCTCGGCCATTTCTTTATCGCCATCGATACAGAAGCATTTCTTGGTGCTGACAGTTTTAAGAAAACCACAGGCGAGATTTTAAGGGCACTCCGTTCCTCAACCCTCGCTCCCGGCGAAAGCAAAATCTATACAGCTGGAGAAAAGGAACACCTGATCTGGCTGGAACGCAAAGATAAAGGAGTTCCTGTCGGAGAAGCAGTGCAAAAGGAATTCATAGAGGTGCGGAACAGTTTGGGTCTGCCCCACCGCTTCCCATTTGAATAACTTTTATGAAAAAACAAGCTGCCTCTTTACCGGTTTCGGTTGAGGCAGCTATTTATTAATCTTGAATCAAGATGACACCCTGATTGCTCTGTCCGTCAATTTTGATGATCAAAGGCTTCTTGAAACGAACCAACGTGACGTGCTCCGTCTGGCGAACAACCTTTGCCTTACGAAGCTGCTCCCAATTGATGTATTCACGATCAGGCGCTTTTTTTCCGATATGAAAATATCCCATCTTTAAAGAGGTCAGGTTGTGATGAAAATGACTCCCCAGCGACGGTTCCACGGTAAGGTTTTCTAAATCAGCCTCTACGACTACTTTTGTCTGAGACATCTGCCACCACATCAGCGGAATTCCCAGCCACGGATCAGAGGTTCCGATTCTGCCAAAGCCCATTAGCACACATTTGCGCCCTTCACTCATCAGCAGCTTGTTTATCTCACCGATTTCCGTTGCGATATCAACGGTTTTATTCATTTCAAAACGATCCGGATCCAGGTAAATTACGTCAAAAATATCTTTATAAGCGCCGTTTCCGATGATATGCGAGCTGGTGCACACCACATCCTCACGATTGAACTCCTCAATTTTAACCTCTCTGGCTTCTCTGCCCACAACCATGGGACGTATCTGTAGAAAGTAAAACTCTGGCTTCTTATCGCTTTCAACCGGATCATTTACAGCAAACTCAATCTCAACATCTGTCCCAAAAGCACTCTTCCCGAGCTCAAACAAATCCTTGACAATGTTCACAAGAGGAATAGAGTTGTATTTCAATATTGATGCAAAGGTTACAATTTTTGGGCCCTGCGCTGCAAAGGTATCCATAATCATGTCACTATCTCTCAGATATGTGCTGGCAACCTTATGCAAGGTTTTATCCTTTTCAGCCCGTTCAAAACCAATTTTCCGATAGGTACATTCATAATCCTTGGTGAGCTGTTTTGCGCATCCACTCATGTCCAGTGTATAAAAGCTTGTCTGTGTGTTTTCCATAAATTCCTGCGGAGATGCGACCGGCGGGTTCATCTTCGGATACGCAGGAGAAAAGCTGAACACACGTCCCCCGTCAACGATGGCTTTTCCAAAACCCAGTGCAAGGCTCACCACTCCCTGCTCCGGCTGCATATAGGAATAGGGGTAGTAGTTGTATGTTTGCGCTACACCGGAAATCATCGGATAGAAGATATCCTCATGCTGTTCTCCAACCAGCTGTTGGATCAAAACAGACATCGATCCCTCTTCAATCCGGACATCGGCATTTTTCGCATACCCTTTGGGGGACTGGAAGAAAGCAGATGCATAAATCAGCTTAACCGCATCGATCAGCTGCTTTAGTCTCACAACCGGATTTGGATCGCAGTTGGGGAGAATATAGGTCTTAAAAATTCCTGCAAAGGGCAAGACCTGGGAATCTTCCAGTATACTGGAGGAACGAACAGCCAGCGGATAATCGATTTCGTTGATCAGAATTCTCAGGTTATCAATAATCACATCCGGCAGTCGCCCCTCAAGGAACCGCTGCGCGATTTCATCCTCATTGATGGAGTTATATGCCATCTCCTGTAAATCATTGATGTACATGAATTCTTCAAAAACATCACTGCAAATGACGAAGGAGCTTGGAATCTTAAGCCGGATATCAGGATATTTATTTTGCAGCTCCGAATTTACAAGCAGATTTCTGAAGAATGCAACGCTCCTGGCCTTTCCTCCCAGCGACCCGCTTCCCAGTCTGATAAAGGAATTCTCAAAGGTCATTTTTGAAAGTCCAAAATCGATGATGACCCCCTTCTGATAGCTGCGGTAAAGTCTGTCGAGGCAATCAACGATAAAGGCTCTAAACTCATTGCTGTTTTCCAGCGCACTGGGCTCCCGTTCCCTCAATTCATCGGCAATCGCAAATTCCGTCCTCGCTCTGAACCAGCGTGAAAAATGATTGTGACTTGCATGATAAATCAGGCTCTCAACGGGCAGCGTCTCAACAATACTCTCAAAATCAGTAATGTCCGATGCCTTTACAAGAATCTCTCCCTTTGCGGTTCGAAAGACAAATTCTCCGAAGCTGTAATTATCTAATATATAATTTCTAAGTTCCTTTAAAAGGTTAGGGGAATTTTTATCGATAAAATTCAGTTTTCTCCTTTTGGCCTTCTTTATGTTTCCGGTCTCTTCTGACTGAAGGAGTATGGGAAGATCGGGAATGGTACTGCTGATATAGGCTGCAAGTTCAAGACCCGCTTCTGAATAGACCTCACCGTTTTTTAAAAATCCGATGTCAGAGATCACGCCTAGGAGATTGTTTTTATATTTCAGGATTAATTCCTGAGCCTCTTCGTAAGAAATGGCAAGGATGATTTTCGGTCTTGCACGCATCCTCAGCAGACGGTGAAGATCATTGACCGCATGGGAGATGAGGTAACGGGTCTGTTTCATGATCTCAGTATAAATCAAAGGAAGAAACTGTGAGTAATAGCTGGGAGAATCATCTACCACAAGGATCACCTGTACACCTTGCGCACTATCCTCTTCAACATTTCCAAGATCCTCCACATACTTGATGATCGCTAGTAGAATCTGGCTGTCTCCTGACCATACGAAGACCCGGTCTATGGTTCTCGCTTCTCTGATTTTGCTTAACGTTTCATTATCCAAGGTCTCATAGGTCAACATTACCACAGGCTTTTCCGGATATTCTTCCTTTACAAGCCGGCTGAATTCCAAGGGACTCATATCACTGATTCTGGGCATGGTGATAACGAGATCGTAAGTACGGCTTTTCATCGCTTCAAAAGCCTCCTCAGCAGAGGATGCATGCGCGATTCTGGGGACAAACTGCAGATTGAGATCCAGATATTCACTGAAAATCTTATCAGCAAGATGTCCGTCCTCTTCAAGTACAAAGGAATCGTACGGCGTTGATACCAATAGAATTTCCCGTACACGGAATTTCATCAAATCATGAAACCTGGTAAATTTGGAATCGTATTCTTTCGTAGTCATAGCTGCCTCCTTAAGTTACTTCTCCTACCCTGATGCAATCATTATAACACATTTTTCCTGCCCTCAATCAGTCAGATCGCCTCAAATGATAATTTTCTATTCTTGATTTTAGAAAAGGAATCATTTATAATTTCAATTATTTGCAAGGGAGTGAAACGATGGTTTCCTTCAAATCCAAAAAGAATTTCTTATGCAAAGAGGGAAAAATGAAAAAGATAGTTTTTCTATTCTGCGGCTGGCTTTTACTCATTCTGGCCGTGCTGGGAATTGTACTCCCGGTTCTCCCAACAACCCCTTTCGTGATTGCCGCTGCCGCCTGCTTTTCAATAGGCGACCCGAAGATGTACCAACGATTAGAATCCAGCAAAGTATTTGGTCCTTATATAGAAGGCTGGCGAACAAAGCAAGGCATCAGCGCATCCAGAAAAGCATCTGCAATTGCAACACTCTGGATCTTGATGGCTTTATCAATCTTGATAACGCAAAAGCTCTGGCTTACCATTCTTCTTTTATTCGTTGGAACAGGCGTTACGACGCATCTTTTACTGATGAAAACAAGAAAATGATTCACACAGAAACGCCTCGGGTCACCCCGAGACGCAAGCTGCTCTATCATTAAATTCTGTTAACCAAGATATTTTATTTTCACGGGATCATATTGAATCGGGCAATTCTCATAATACATAATTAAGCCGCTATGATAATGGCGGTTTCCGGATTGGTCAACCGTATGCCACCGTCGCTTTAGATCTTCAAAAGGAAGATAGGTGTAATTGCCAAGTGTATATGGGTCC
>JAQSXD010000318.1 GCA_029266295.1 Bacillota bacterium
CGAAAGGATATGTTCGCCGCAATGCCTCTGCATATGCTCGAATCTACGTTCCCAGTCCAGCCGGCAAAATACCTTATCCCCTGCTTTGAATTCCGGCAAAGATGATGGGGCCGTAGCAACTGTGCCCAGCCGGTGATAAACGATGTCCTCTTTTTCAGTGACCTCTGATACTGGAATTTCACTGATTGTGCCAAGATCACAGGGCTGACCTCCGCCCGTAGGGAAAAAGATGGTTTCGTCGAGCACCAGGAACCAGGGATTTTCCTGCGAACCGTCTCCTGTTACTTCCAAAATAGTGCTGGTATGCTCTTTCTGATAAACATCTTTTTGATAGAGTTTTTTCGTCATGTCTTGGTCCTTTCTTTTAAGCAGTGTATGACTTCTGCTTCACCGTATCTACTAATCGACCCCTAATGAATGATGCCGATACCGCAAAGTAATAATAAAAATTATAGCACTTTTTGTTGGATAGGGATATAATAAATGCAATAGTAGCAAAATCAAAGATTTTGCCTCGGATGCATTGATTGCATCGGTGTGAAGCAAGCCGGAGCAGCGGCTTGCACTGATGATGGAATAAAATCGATAGTTGCAAAATCATATAATACCTGATTCCAACCTCTCATATACATTAGCAGGAGGGGACGGTAATGGTTTTAAGAAATTATAATAAGACAACAAAAAGATTGAGCTTGCTGGTGGTCGCAGTCTTGGTGCTGCTCGGTTTTCAGCCTGTGTATGACGGTGTTGTCACGAGGGTAGAACGACTAACGAGTGCAGATATTCTTCTGCTGGATCCCGGCCATGGGGGAATGGACGGCGGAGCTCAAAGCGCTGCCGGCGTTAGCGAAAAGGACATAAACCTTGCAATTGCAATGTATGTAAAGCAATTTGCAGAGGCTGACGGGTGGAAAGTCGTAATGACAAGAGAGAAAGATATCTGCCTGGGAGATACTGGAAGTAAGACGATCAGGGGAAAGAAAACAGCGGATTTGATTGCGCGGAAACAAATGATCAAAGAAGTTGAACCGATTGCTGCGATCAGCATTCATTTGAACAGTTTTAAACAGGATCGATCCGTAAGAGGCGCCCAGACATTTTATCCATCGGGGCCGGGAGAACAGGTGGTTTTGGATGAGTGTAAAAAACTTGCTGAAGCGATCCAGGACCGATTGGTAACGGGAATTGCTGACGGCAGTGAGCGAGTTGCTCTCGGCAAAAGAGATGTTCTTATGTTCAAAAATCCCACGGTACCAATGGCAATTGTTGAATGTGGGTTTTTATCGAATGAGAGCGAGGCGAAGCTGCTGGAGGATCCCGAATATCAAAAGAAAGTTGCAAGATACATATATGAAGGGATTATGATCTATTCAGGAAAAGAGCCGAACGAACGGTTTCAGACCATCGATAGCAGGGGATGACGAAGCGATCTTGATCGTTCGTTATGATCTTTCACATTGATCGTTTGCTGTCGAGTTGTCACCAGGTTGTCCAATTATTAGAGCAAAAGAATATCCACGGTTTTCATATAATTCGCTGTCGTCTGTGGATAACTTTGGGATTGACTTTTTTGAAATCAAAACAAAACGTTGAAATTCAAAGGGAAATAAACAGAATATTTATCCACATGCACCCTTGGATAAAATTACATACGAACAAAAAAATATTGTGGATAAGTGATAAAACTATGTCAATTTACTGTTTTTAGGTTGTTGAAAAAAGTTCGTGTAAAGACAAACAACAGTTTACATAATACGAAAGGAAAAAAGCTATGCTGAAAGAAAAAAATCATTACAAGGAAGGACTTCCTATTAATGTAATAACAGCAAATATCATTGAATATCCAATTCATTTTCATGATGACATTGAGGTGGTGTATGTACTGGAGGGCTCGATCGGTCTCAAGAACGGCTACTATTCTTATGTTCTGAATCAGGGAGATATCTTTATCTTGAATGACAGAGAAATACACAGCTTCTACCATACCGATCAGCCCAATATGGTGATGATGCTTCAAATGGATATTGTGTTTTTTTCCAAATACTACGGCAACCTGAAAAACAGCTTCTTTGTGACGGACATGAAAGACGAAGATGACGAAGGGCTGGAGGCACTGCGAAATCTTCTGGGACGAATTATGCTGGATGTTCTGGAAAAAGGTTATGGATATGAGTATAAAGTTATAGAGGCGACGCATAACGTACTTGCTAACCTTCTGGCGAACTTTCAGTATTTTACCATGGAGGATGGAAAGTTTGTAAATGAAGCAAAAAATATCGGCAACAAGGTGCTTGCGGGGAGATTGAACCGGATTACGGACTACATGTATGAAAACTATTCCAGAAGGCTGACTTTGAACGAGATTGCAGAGCAGGAGCATCTCAGTATCTACTATCTATCTCATGTTATCAAGGAAGCGACGGGACTCAGCTTTCAGGAATTGCTGAGCTTTATCCGCGTGGAAGAGTCAGAGAAACTTCTTCTGGGAACCAATAAAAAGATCGGAGCGATCTCGGAAGAGTCCGGCTTTTCTGCCATTCGCTATTACATTAAATACTTTACGAAGTGGTTTGGCATGCACCCGCTGGAATACCGTAAGAAATATACCGGTAATGTGAGCAGCAGGGAAACGCATGCCCAATACATTTTGTCCAAACCGGATGAAATCAAAAAAGCGATTAGAAATCAGACAAAAGAGCTGTTTACGAAGGATCAACAGGAAAAGGGCTCTGCCCTAACCATTGTTTCCCTCGACTTGGATCAGCCTAGACGGCATAAGATGCCAGTTGAGAATGGTATCGCCGCTTTGTTTGAAAAAAACTGCATGCATCCCGCAGCATTTGCCTATAAAATGCTCACTGCACTGAATGAACATATTATTGTGGAAGAAGAAAATTATATCATTTCTAAGCCGCATAAAAGCAGTTCGGACAAAGAATCCTTCAGCATCTTGTTTTATAATCTGACGGACAAGGTCAGGGTGATTGCCTCAAAAGAACAGTCGTTGGAGGATACTTATAGAGAATTGGACAACTTCAACGACAGAGCGGAAATCTTGGTGAAAATTTCAGGAATGAGTGGAGAGTACAAGCTCAGTCGGTATAAGTTCTCTAAGGACAATATCCTCATGAGCTATAAAGTGAAACTAGGAAATTCTCATTCCGTATCCAAACGAGAGAAGCTTACGAACCGCTGGGCCATGACCCCCACTGTCAGCTTTTCCGCAATCAATGCGGTGGATACCTTGAGTATTCAGTCGCACCTTTCGGGGTTCGGCGCAGAGCTGATTCTAATTGATCATGTGAGCGATCAGTAGGAGCGCAGCATGTCCTTTCGCGGGAAATAGGCTGAATATTCAGGATTTATTTCCCAATTGTGATTAGTTTGTGGTATTAACGCAATAAACGGACGAAAACAGCAACTGGATACAAATTTTGAGCAAACACATAATTGAATATTCAGACTTCCTTTGATAACATAAGGCTGAAAAAGGATTACCTTTTAAGTTATCTATTATGTGGAGGTCAATGTATGAAACTTTTAATTATTGGAGCCGGCGGGGTCGGAACTTCTGCAGCTATGATTATTAGCAGAGCCGGTAAAGAAGGCGAATGGGCAGAAAAAATCGTTGTATCGGATTACAATTTCGCCAGAGCGGAAGAAGTTGCAAAACTCTGCGGAGGCGGACGTTTTGTTGCAGAGAAGATCAACGCAAAAGATAAAGAGAACATGAAGGAAGTGATCAAAAAGCACGACATCACTTTCGTAATGAATGCAGTAGAACCTGACTTCAACGAAAATATCTTTGACACATGTCATGAAGCTGGTGTCGGATATCTTGATTGTGCGATGACGCTCTCCAAGAGACATCCTGAGAAACCTTATGAATTAGCATACATAAAGCTTGGTGATTATCAGTTTGACAAGCATGAAGAATGGGAAAAGGCTGGGAATATGGCAATCGTAGGTTCCGGCGTAGAACCCGGCATGGCTGATGTCTTTGCAAGATATGCGGCCAAGCACCTTTTTGATACCATTGATGAAGTCAACGTTAGAGACGGAGACAATTATGAAATCCCTGGTTATGAGGGAGTCGCCTTTGGTTTCTCCGTATGGACCACCATCGAAGAATGCCTGAATCCTCCTGTAATCTGGGAAAAGGATAAGGGCTGGTTCTGTACAGAATCCTTCTCCGAACCGGAAATTTTCAACTTCCCCGGCGGAATTGGTGACGTAGAAGTAATCAATGTTGAGCATGAAGAAGTACTGCTGGTGCCGAGAGTCATCGACTGTAACAGAGTAACGTTCAAATACGGCGTTCCAAGAGAAATGAGACAGCTGCTGAAGGATCTTGAAGCTTGCGGAATGGATTCGGCTACCAGAATGATTAAAGTAGGCGACAGCGAAATCTCTCCCAGAGACTTCCTTGTAAAGGTTGTACCAAACCCCATCGAGCTTGCTCCTAAAATGGTTGGAAAAGGCTGTGCGGGAACTTGGGTTACTGGTACGAAAGATGGAAAGAGAAGATCGGTCTACCTGTATCAGGTAGCGGATAATCAGGATTGTATCAAGAAGTACACCACCAACTCTGTAGTAGCTCAGACAGCTGTTGGACCGGTCATCATGATGGAACTGGTCGCTAAGGGAATCTGGGATATCAAAGGCGTACATGGGCCGGAATCCTTCGATCCAGATCCATTTGTTGAAAGACTTGCTAAGTATGATTTCCCAGCAGGGATCAGAGAAATGGATTCTGAGTACTCTGACGCATTAAATGAAAAGAGATTGCTTGACGCTCTTGGCGTGTAATTGCGTCTTATTGAAGAACCAGTAGAATCAGTATGAATTAAAAACGGATGGCAGCCGCTTTCGCCGGTAGCCATCCGTTAGTTTGTATGACGGGCATGCCGTCAATGTGTGGTGAAAGTCCACAAGGGGCGTAGTTGCCGACGAACCCAAAAGCGACTTGCAAGTTTCACATCGTGAGG
>JAQSXD010000319.1 GCA_029266295.1 Bacillota bacterium
GACCTCGCATTGCATACAACGGTTCGGGTGCTCAGAACATAAGGCTTTACAGCGATATTCAGGTAGAGGGCTGGCAAAGAGAGATGGATCTTGCCAAAAGCAAGGATAGTATCGTGATTGCCAGCGTGTCGGCCCATACCCCTTCAGAGCTTGCATATCTTGCCATGAAGATGGAAAAATTCGGAGCAGACGCAATCGAGCTTGGGATTTCTTCCCCTATGGGTGAATCTTTGGAAGTCGTGGCATCTGATGCGGAACGGGTTTATCAGATGACGAAGGAAGTGGTTCGCAGTGTAAAAATTCCGGTCATGGTGAAACTTTCTCAGAATGCAACCAACATATCAAAGGTTGCAAAAGCCGTAAAAAGTGCAGGGGGAGCGGGCGTCAGCGCAATCAATACCGTAAGATGCATTCTTGGTGTGGACGTAGAAACTGCTGAACCTACCCTTTCAACCTATGGGGGATATTCGGGAGTGCCAATTCGTCCGCTGGGCCTTGCATCTGTAGCCACGATTGCGCAGACAGTAGATGATATACAAATTTGCGGAATTGGCGGCATTGAAGATTATAAAAATGCGCTGGAATATATCATGCTGGGAGCTTCCGCGGTGCAAGTGGGAACCTCTGTTATGATTCACGGTTTTGATAGAATTCAGGAAATTGTAAGTGATCTTGAAAAATGGTCAGCAGTGAAGGGGATTAAAGAAGCAAAGAGCATCAGAGGTAGGGCGCTGGAAAACCTGAAGTCCTTTGAAGAGATTAAAATTGAGCCAGTGGTCAGCAAAATTGACACCCCTGTTTGTCAAAGGGAATGTACAGCGTGTGTCACGGCTTGTATTTATGGCGCAATCCAGAAGATAGAGGGAAAAATTCTTCTGGACGCAGAAAAATGCACCGGTTGCGGGCTATGTACCTTTGTCTGTCCTGAAAATAAATTCAAACTGGACTGGTAATCTCCGCAGGATTGCAACATCCCCGATCGTTTAAAGAAAGAGAGGCATTCGGTAGCATCCGACGCACTCTCTTTTTTAATGGGCTCTTATTTAAAAAAGACACTTTTTTCTGGTAAATATTTCTTGACAGATTAGTCTATAACATGTAGACTAAAGTTGTCTGGTCTACATGTTGTAGACTGGATTGACTCACAAGGGGAAAGGACGGGATGATATGCATGGCTGATCAAAAACTCACGGATGCGGAATTGAAATTTGCAGAGATTATTTGGGCAAATGCACCTCTGAAATCTTCTGAACTAGTGCGGCTGTGCGAAGCAGCTCTGAAATGGAAAAAGTCAACAACATATACGATGCTGAAGCGGCTGGAGGAAAAGGGGATTTTTCGCAATGAAGCCGGATTGGTCATCGTCTCGATCGGAAAAGAGGATTTTTTTTCAGAACAGAGCAAGCGTTTTGTATCCGAAACCTTTGACGGCTCGCTGCCAAAGTTTGTTGCAGCATTTACCAGAACGAAGAAACTGAGCAAGACGGAAATTGAGGAACTGTACAGATTGATCGAGGCGCATGAGGGGGATTCGTGATGGAGACAGTTTTTTTGCAGATTCTCGGTATGAGTATCACCGCCAGTTATGTCATTTTGTTTGTGGCATTCATTCGGCTGCCGATGAAAAAAGCCCCGCGGGTTTTTTCCTATTTTCTTTGGGTAGCCGTGCTGTTCCGACTGATCTGCCCCATTGCCATTGAAAACTCCTTCAGTTTGATTCCATCAGCAGATAACGGGATAACGGTGCTCATAGAAGAGCTTGCAGGGGGGCAAATGGTGCCTACAGAGAATCAAAGGGTGTTTTGGGAACGAGGGGATGAAGGGATGCCTCTAGATGCAGGAGGCCGATCAACAAATGTTACAGGGGGATTAGAACGTTCACGGACGGTTGCTGAAAATGAAACCGATTTTGATCCGGCAAAAAATGCAGTGACTTTTGAAAAAACCTTTGTCAGGGGTGGATTGTTTACGTTAGGCACGTTGCTTTGGCTTATCGGGCTGAGTCTTCTTGTGTTTTACAGTATTAATTCCACCATCAGGCTGACGAAAAAACTAAAGACTGCTGTGAACATCGAGCGTAATGTATACGAGCTGGAAGGAATCGGAACTCCTTTTGTATTTGGTCTGTTCCGGCCCAAAATCTATTTGCCGTCAGGGACTTTCGGCTTAGAGCGCAGTTATATCCTCAATCATGAAAGAACCCACATCAGGAGGCTTGATCATATCATCAAACCGTTTGCGTTTCTGGTTCTTTGCGTTCATTGGTTCAATCCTCTTGTTTGGGCAGCATACCATCTGATGTGCGAAGATATGGAATGTTCCTGTGATGAGAGCGTGTTAAAAACCATGGGGAGCGAAATCAGAAAAGACTATGCCAGATCATTGCTTGCTCTTTCCGGAGGGAAAAGACTTGCAGGAGAAGGACCTTTGGGTTTTGGGGAGAATCATGTAAAGGGCCGGATTAGAAATATACTAAGCTATAAGAAGCCGAAAATGAGGGCTATTGTCATCGCAGCTGTGGTCGTAGCGGTGGTGTTTATTGGGCTGATGAGCAACCCGCAGAGCGGGACGCTCACCGTAGAGGATTTGGCGCAGCAGTTTGTGGATGAGCAAATTGCGATTTATAATCAATCAGATTTCACGGGTTTTCGGATCATAGACAACAAAATTACAGCCTTTGAAAAACTGGATGTGTTTGATTCGATGCTGGACGTTCCGGTCGAGGTCTGGCGCATCGAATACCGTCTGAAACCGGATGACCCCTCGAAGGTCATGCTTGCAGGTGGAATGAATATGATTGATGGCTGGCTTACCGAAGAGAGCAGTATGGGAAAACCTCTTCTCCTATTTTCCAGAGAGAAGAAAGGGCCTCATTTTTTAGGAAGCATGAATACAGGGGATAGTATGAATGGCAACATTGATACAAGAGCAGGACGTGAAACGATGCTTCGAGCATTCCTGGAAAATCAGAGCCTTTTAGCGCATGAGACCTACGACGGAGAACACATTCTTATGAAGTTCCCACTATCCACTAGAGAAACCTGCCAGTTGCTCCTGTCTCGCCCAGTAAAAAAAGATGATTCCGGAATTTGGTGTGTTGAGAGATGGATGGACGGAAATGGTACGATCTACTACGATACGCCAGAAACGAGCGGTACCGCTTTGGAGTATTTTACACAGCTGCAGGAGCAAGCCGAGGCGGGTCAGGAACTGTGGCGTCTTGATCCGATTGCAGTCTCTCTGGATTATATCAACAATGTGCTGGGGCAGAATGTGGCTGCAGATGAACTGGAGCCACAGTATGATGCAGTGTCAGCAGATTTTGAGCGAACTCCTGAGAGTCATTATATCGGTTATATTTCTAATTGGAAAATCTATGCGGGAGAGAAGGGGCGGTTCTCTTTTTATCTGGATGCGGTGGAATGGCTCACATTAGAGGACAGCAAGCGGCTTGAGGCCCTAAAAATCAGTTCTGATGAACTTCCAAACGGATTCTACATCTATAATCCAAACACTTACCCCGATTATTATCAGGGCACGGAGCAAACAACATTTCGCATAACAGACAGAAAAACGGGAGTTGGATATGAGGAGCTTTTGATGGAAGAATTTCAGGCATACCTCCAGCATTTTTCCGAAAAAGACCTTGCTTCAGCACATCTTTTCCGGATTGTCACAAAAAATGGGTACGTGCAGAGCATAGAAGAACAGTATCTTCCATAACCATCTGTGCACACTCCATTCAATCCTCCTTCATTAACAAGTTGCATCTTAAAACCAGATAAGGAACAGCGTAGGAGCCCTTATCTGGTTTTTTGTTATTTTTGCAGCCGGCAATATTTCCCTCACATAAGTGTAATCCATTGAAAAAAGGTATTTTCCGCTTGTTTTATTAAAATTTTTTACAATGAAAATTGAGTATGTTGATCTCAAAAATCAAAAAAAAATTGAAGAATTCATAAGAGAAAAGCCTTGCATAATTCAGAAAAGATGTTACAATGAAATTGAGTGTAACTGGTTTCACAATTATAGCAATACTATATTGATTGTTCTTTCATTTTGGAAAATCAGTACCTTTTTTTACCCGATGGTACTTTTGAATAAACTCGATCCATTAGGGATAGGGGATACCTTCGGGATACGCAGCGATCATCCTGATACGCTGCATGAGAGCTGGAAAGAAGCGCTTGAAAGTCAGATTCAAAAATGAGAAAAGGAGTTGAAAAGATTTGAGTAAGGTAGTAAAAGCGAAGTACACTGCGGATGCTGTAGATGGTTTCACACCAAGAACGGCTATGGAAGAAGCAGCAAGATGCTTACTATGTATCGACGCCCCATGCAGCAAAGGCTGCCCGGCAGGAACCGATCCCGGAAAATTCATCAGATCAATCAGATTCAGAAATGTAAAAGGTGCAGCAGAGACCATCAGAGAAAACAACGTACTCGGCGGAAGCTGTGCCAGAGTCTGTCCTTACGACAGGTTATGCGAAGAATACTGCAGCAGATGCGGTATTGATAAGCCGATCGAGATCGGAAAACTGCAGAGATTTGCCGTAGAGCAGGAAAAAGCTCATAAGATGAAGATTTTAAATGCTCCAGCGAAAAAGAAAGCTGCGAAAGTAGCTTGTATCGGATCCGGCCCTGCATCCCTGGCTTGTGCAGCGAAGCTTGCACAGGAAGGTTATCAGGTAACGATTTTCGAAGCTGCTGAAAAGGCTGGAGGAGTACTTACATACGGAATTACTCCTGCAAGACTTCCTCAGCACGTAGTTGACTTTGATATCAAGGCCGTTAAGGATCTTGGTGTGAAATTTGTCTTTGACACAAAGGTTGGCGAGGACATTACTGTTGAAGAACTGAAAAAGACTGGATTCAGTGCAATCTTTGTCGGTGCAGGTCTTTGGGAAGCAAAAGTTCCTGAGATCCCCGGAAACGATCTGAAAGGCGTTACAAATGCCATCGACTTCTTGAAATCTGCAAGAGATTCC
>JAQSXD010000011.1 GCA_029266295.1 Bacillota bacterium
AGAGCGGCCACCAGGGCTCGCAGCTCTGGATTGCCCTGAACCTCGGTATACCCAAGCCAGCTTTTCATCAGCTTCTCCTGAGCGCCAGGTTCTAAAGCAAGGAGCTGGCCAAGCTCCATGGACTCACAATCTGACTGAGTGAGGAGGTAGGGGGCGGAGAATTCGTACTTCTCAAAGTAAACTTCCAGCTTAAAATCGTTTATTTTCATGTTTTTCATCATCCTTTCTGGTTTTTATACACCAAGGTCTTAAAGGATAAGGGAACAAACTGCAGTTGAATCCAATTGCAGGTGGACAAAACTGCAATCGCTTACCTTCTCTGTTATATTCAATATTATCAGCAATCAGGTGTTTTGTACCCAACCAGTCGGAGAAATTAAGCCAACCAGGTACTTGTGTATGGACTGTTTATGGACTATTCGCAATACATCTTTATGGAACTTTTAAAGTACTTGAAAAATATTTAAAATATGAATATCCTTTGCTTAGAGAAACGCTGGTGCCTTCCGTGCTCACATCTGATCGTCTAATCCGTATACTTCATTAAAGCAGCGCTTTCTTGACCGATATCGTCGTTATTAGGAGATCAGGCATATGGAAATACATATCTCTCGTGAGGGGAATACCCCTATCTATCTGCAGATAAAAAACCAAATAAAAGAGAAGATTTTAGAAGGAGAGCTTGTAAACGGGTTCAAGCTTCCGCCGGAGAGAAAGCTGGCGGAGCAGCTTCATGTTCATCGAAATACAGTCATCAAAGCTTACTGCGAATTGGTCAGAGAAAATCTGATTTTTGTCTCAACTGCCCCCAGAGGGTATCTTGTCACCTATGCGATCCCAGGTACTACCGAAAAACGGCAAAATAAAAGAGCGAAACAATTCACTCCCTTCAGCTATATGGTACGGGATGAATATCTGCAAATGGATAAGCTGTTCGGCAAGCTGTACCAAGACAGCTTCACCGGCAACGTAATTCCGCTTGCGGTGGATATCATATCGCCAAGTGTCTATCCAAAAGAGCAACTGAATGCAATCCTGACCGATCTGATGAATGATAAGCACTGCGATCTTTACGGTTTCTGCGATCCCCAGGGAAGAGAGGAGCTGCGGGCAAGCATCGTTCGGCTGCTGGCAAAACGGAGCATCAAAGCGACAAAAGGCGAGATCCAGATCGTATCAGAGAGCTATGCCGCCATGGATAATTTAATCAAGCTGTTCGTTTCTCCCGGAGATACGATTATCGCCGAAGAGCCGATTCTGGTGGACACATTTCACTTTTTTCGGCTAATGGGGGTGAACCTGGTCACAGTTCCCATGGACAAGGACGGAATGCGAATCGACTATCTGGAAGGCCTGATTGCCAAATATCATCCCAAATTCATCTACACCATTCCCACCTTTCATTTTCCTTCTGGAATCACAATGAGTCTAAAACGGCGGTATGAACTGCTGGATCTCTCCTACAAATACAACATCCCTGTCATTGAAGAGGATTGTGATTCGATCCTAAGGTATGAAGGTGCGGTGATTCCATGCCTGAAAGCCCTTGATCAGCGAGAGCACGTCATCTATGTTAACTCCTTTGTTGCCACCATCTGCCCCGGCGTTCGGGTTTCTTATCTTGTCGCTCCTGAGAAGGTCGTGGAAAAAATCAGCAGACTGGTCGGCTTGAATGAGATGTTCATCAACAGCATCGGTCAATACCTTGTCACGGAGTTTCTAGACAGAGGTTTTTTCGGGGATCATGTGAGCTACTTATGCCGATGCTTTCAGCAGAAGAGGGACCTGATGTGCAGGGAATTGGAGCTGAGAAATGAAAGCCTCAGGATGGAATTTGATATTCCAAAAGGCGGAACTTCAATCTGGTGCAGATTGAATCAGGAGGTGAACCAGCATGAGCTGCTGAAGCACGCCTATCAGCTCGGAGTAATTTTTACCCCGGGTCATCTCTGCTTCCCTTATGGAAACCAAGGGGAGAATCAACTGAGGCTATGCTACGGAAATGCGTCTGATGAGGAAATCCGACTGGGCGTAGAATTATTTGCAAGAGCAAAGGAACTATGTAAAAGGGGAGGCTGAAAAAGTGGTTGTTTTGAGAAACTGCAGACTGGTCAAGGAATTGACGGAGGGCTATGAAGGCCTTTATGCAGATGTGCTGCTTACAGAGCAGTATATTTCAGAAATTCAGCCGACGGGCTATGCCTTTGTCGGTGAATATGAGGAGCTTGATCTTCAGGGAAAAACCTTGCTGCCGGGATTGTTCGAGCTCCATGCTCATCTCTATGGCTTTATTTATAATCCCTACGAACTACAAGCGATGAGTGTAGGAAAGATTACCTTCGGCGCATATGCGTTTGCAAAGGCCTACCTGGATGCGGGCTATACGACAGTCAGAGACTGCGGCAGCTCACATAACTGTGTCGCTGCAATCAGGGACGCGATCAGACAGGGAATCATCGGCGGTCCGAGACTGATTTCCAGCGGTCTGATTATTACCCCCACAGAGACCGGCAACGATACGTTCCGCGATTTGTATTATGAAGCAGACGGACCGGAGGAGATTCGGAAAGCCTGCAGGACGGAGCTGCAAAAGGGGAATGACTTCATCAAGCTCATGGTCAGCGGAGCGTTTATGAACGAAGGAGCAGATCCGGGAATACAGATCACTGAATTGGATGAAGTCAAGGCGGCGGTGGATGCGGCAAAGAGGAAGGGAACCTACGTGGCGGCGCACTGTCATGGTACGGAAGCTATAAAGACAGCTATCAAGGCCGGAGTGCGAACCATTGAGCATGGCACCTACCTTGATGATGAAGTGATTGACATGCTGAAAGACAGAAAGGACTGCTTCTTGATTCCCACCGGGGCCATCGGGCTATATTGCCTGGATGAAAGCAATCAGGATGTACCTGCAGAGCTATTGGAGGCATCGAAAAAATGTGCTGCCATTGAGATTGCCAATATCAACAAGGCTTACGAGGCAGGACTTCGGCTGGGATTTGGATCGGATATCGACCTGCAGGCATTTCTAAAGGTTCCGGGGTATGAGTTTATTGCAAGAAAGGAATATTACACCTTCCGAGATATTGATATCTTGCTTCAAGCCACAAAGTACAGTGCAGAAATTGCCGGGGCTTCGGATACCCTTGGAACCATCAAAGCGGGAAAATTGGCGGATCTCGTTGTAGTTGCCGGAAATCCTGACGAAGACATTTATGTGATGACTAAACCAATGATTCATATTTTTACCAATGGAAAGCAATATAAATAGATTATGTTGCCGCTATTTAGAAATAGATGAAAGGACGTGCTGCATGGAAGAAATAAAAAAAGCCGGTCTCGGAAAGAAATACCTTATGGTATTGGTACTGACTTTTTCTTGTATTACTTACCTGACACCGTATATGTGCTATGATTTTTATAATCAGTTTTTAGAGGCATATCATCTGACTAACGGACAAATGGGCACCTTGATGACGTTCTTCGGGCTGACTGCCATGCCCGGATATCTGTTCGGGGGGTGGCTTGCCGACCGGTTCAACCCAAAGAGGATGGTGGTGTGGTCTTGTTTTCTTACCGCGCTGGTAAGCGTAGCAGTTGCATTTACTTCGAACTTTACAGTACTTATCATTCTTTACTTTTGCTACGGAATCACGGGTATCACAATGAACTGGGGAGCCTATCTGAAACTTGTAAGAATGCTTGGTGAGGAGGATGAGCAGGGCAGGCTTTTTGCATCATCTGATATTGCGTACTCTCTGTTTACGTTGTTTTTAACCTACGGGGTTCTGACCATGACCATGACCGTTTTAGAAAACACCGCTTTTGGATTTAAAGGAGCGCTGTTTATCTATGCCGCCCTCACCATACTGATCGGAATTGGTATTAATGTTCTGATTCCCAATAAATCAAAGGAAGAGCTGGCTGGTATAGACACATCGGAAGATCGGATCAATTTCAAGCTGCTTGGTAAGGTCCTGCTGATGCCCTTTACCTGGTATCTTGGCTTGTTTACACTGGGATACTTTATCTTCAGATCCACTATTACTTATATCAATCCTTATTTGACTGACTCCTTTGGCGTATCGGTGGGATTTGCCACGGCTTTCGCCTCCACAATCCGTTTGGGAATGCTGATGATCATGTCTCCTGCCGGTGGGTATATCAGAGATAAGATTTTGGGAGGCAGAGCCACCCCCATTGTGATGGTCGGAGCTCCTGGGGCTATGGTGTTTGCCATTGTTCTGGCGCTGATTCCGCAGACAGTTAACCTAAGCTATTTGGTAATGGTGGTAGCGGCTTTGATTATGATGTTTGTCTGCTTCACCTCCACCTGCCTTTACACCCCTGTGACGGAAGGCAAGATTTCCATTGCGATGACGGGAACGGTGATGGGTGTTGCATCGGCAATCGGATATTCCTCCGACATCTGGCTGTATACGCTTTGCGGAAGCTGGTTGGATCAAATGGGTAACGAAGGGTACAGAAACATCTGGTTATTTACCGCATGCGCCGGGCTGATGATGATCACTATGGCATTGCTGCTGAACAGGCATTATAAGAGGGTCAGAGCAAGCAAATCAATCTCGCAGGATACCTGCAATAAATCAAACTAGGTCAGCTTAAAAGAAACGGGCAGCAACTGTAAACTCATAATAAATGGAATGAAGTGTAAATAAATGGAATACAGTTGACAGCCAAATCGGAATAAAATATAATAAAAAGCGTATCAAAATAAAAAAGATTTGAGGTGGAAAGATGCGTAAATAATCTTGCTTAAAATAGAACCGGTACAGATAGAAGCTGGGAGCTCTTTGAAGGCGAACTGAAAATTCAAGGGAGGTTCCCGAAATAAGCGGTAAACCCGCTCTCTTGATGTACCATAAGCAAGAAAATTACGTATTTCTTTCACTCATTGCATATGGAAGGATCTGCTTCACGGAGCAGATCGTAATAGGCTTTGCGCCGCTTTCTTTGAGTTGCAGGAAATTCATTTTCTTGCAGCTTATTTTTTTCCCGTTTAGGCAGAACCTTGGTCTTAATAAAAGCACTAGATCATAGAAGAAAAAAATGCCTTTCAATGGGAAGCAAACAGGAGGTGCATTGCATTATGTCATTAATTAATATAAAAAACCTGACCTTTGGTTATGAGGGAACCCATGATCCGGTATTCGAAAATGTCTCGTTTCAGATCGACTCTGATTGGAAACTGGGGCTCACAGGTAGAAACGGAAGGGGAAAAACCACCCTGCTGAATCTGCTTCTGGGCAAATATGAGTACAGCGGAACGATTCATGCTTCCGAAGGCTTCGACTATTTTCCTTACGAGGTAGGGGATATCAACGACAATACCTTAACCGTGGTGGATCGAACTGTTCCAGATTACGAATTCTGGAGACTTCAAAAGGAACTTTCCCTGCTGGATGTAGAGGAAGAAGTGCTTTATCGTCCCTTTTCCACGCTGAGCAACGGCGAAAGGACAAAGGTTTTACTTGCTGCTTTATTCCTGAAGGAAGCCCGGTTTTTACTCATAGACGAACCGACCAATCATTTGGACATGGAAGCCAGAGAACTGGTGGGCCGTTATCTTAGATCGAAAAAAGGCTTCATCCTCGTATCCCATGACAGGACTTTCCTGGATCAGTGTGTCGATCATATTCTTTCTATTAACCGGAATAACATTGAAGTACAGAAGGGGAACTTTAGCAGCTGGCAGTATAACAAGGAGATTCAGGATCAATTTGAACTGGCAGAGAATGAAAAGCTGAAAAAGGAAATTAAAGGTCTTACAGAAGCCGCCAGGCGTACCGCTGCCTGGTCTGATCAGGTGGAAAGCACAAAAAATGGCCTGCTTCTATCAGGGATTAAAGCGGATAAGGGATATACCGGACATAAGGCGGCAAAGATGATGAAGCGGTCTAAAAACCTGGAGCTGCGGCAGGAGAATGCGATAGAAGAAAAATCAAAGCTTCTGAAGAACCTTGAAACAGCAGATCACTTGTCCATCAAGCCGCTGAGCTATCACAGCAGCCGGCTGGTAGAAGCAGAAAATCTCTCGATCTATTACGGCGGCAGACCGGCGGTGGAACAGGTGAGCTTTTCTATCGAATCCGGAGACCGCGTTGCTATTGCCGGAAAAAATGGGTCGGGCAAATCGAGTATTATGAAGCTAATTCTGGGAGAAAAACTTGCGTTTACAGGGAATCTGAGAATCGGCAGCAAGCTGATTATCTCCTATGTCTCCCAAGAGACCTCCCATCTTAGGGGGAATCTGAAGGATTATGCCGCTGCAGAGGGCATTGATGAGAGCCTTTTTAAAGCGATCCTGCGAAAACTGGATTTCTCGAGAGTCCAATTTGAAAAAGATTTGAGTGATTTCAGTGAAGGGCAGAAGAAGAAGGTTCTGATTGCCGCAAGCTTGTGTCAGCAGGCACATCTTTATATCTGGGATGAACCGCTGAACTTTATCGATGTAATCTCAAGAATGCAGATTGAGGAAATGCTGCTGAAGTATAAGCCGACGCTGCTATTTGTAGAGCACGACGCTGCTTTTCACGAAAACATTGCAACAAAGAGAGTTAGTTTAGGCAGCGAGTAAGTTGTTGCCGCTGCAGAAGCAGCAGCGCTCGCTGATTTTTCTAAACCACAAAGGATGCCTTTCCGCGCGATAGGGGCGGAGAGGCATTCCTGCTTTTTATCCTCAGATGGAGAATTGATAAGTAAATTCTGAATTGCAGTCAGGAGATCAATCCGCAAGCACAGTGGCCATCAATCTGCAAATTTAGTGGAAATCAATAGGCAAACACAGCGGTCAGCGAGGCTTCAACAGAGATATCTCCCGGCAAGACCGGTGTTGTGGCCAGATCTCTTTGATAAGGCTGGGGAGGCGTAATAACACTTCCGCTTTCTACAATTTTAATAGGGGTGAGGTTAGTGCGGAGCCTGAGACTTCTTGACAATGTCCGTGCTTTGTCGATTGCATCCATCATTGCCATGTTTAGTGCCTGCTGATAATAGACGGAAGGCTCCGACGCTTCAAAAGAAATCATTTCAATCAGATTCGCGCCTGCGCCCACAGCGGTATCGACAATATTGCCTACGCCAGCCAGGTCATCGGTTCGTATTTCCATCAGATTGATCACCTTGAATCCGCGGTCGACTTGCGTTCCATTTTCATAGTCATAGAGCTTATCGATGGTATACTGAACGGTGCGGATATTTTCAATCCCGGCTTCCTGCAGCGCATCCAGAACATTTTGCGTAATCTGTGCGTTTTGGGGCTGAATCGCATCAAGATCCACTCCATCTGTCTGCACACCCAAGCGGATGACCGCTAAATCTGGCTGAGCGGTAACCCGGCCTTGCCCCGTTAGGGTCATGGTGTTGTAGCTTTCGGGGGAAGCAATGGAAGTGGTAGCTTCCTGCATAATAATCACCTCCGTTTTTTCTATCAATATATGAAGAGCATGAGGAGCAGGGTGCATGAGAAGTCAAGAAAGAAATCGTAATGGTTCTGAATAATTAAACCACTCATTGGAAACACAAATAGAAAAGGAAATACTGGTACATTGCTGCCTGGAGTATGAAACGCGAAAGCTGAAGGAGCAGCAGTTTGGCAGGATGTTTCTATATAGGGAGGAAATACGAAATTGGAAGATCGGTTTACTGGCTTCAACGAAAAGAGAATGCATATCTTCAGCGAGCTTGTCAGAAGGTATTGGAACGGAAGCTTGAATTATATCTCTGACCTTGACGACTTGGCCTCGGAAATCAGGGAGAAATACGGTTATGGAGAGCATGAAATCCCATTTATCAAGGATCATATCCGGCTGGCAATGGGCCTTGATCCAAGCGGCAAGGAGCTCTTTGAAGAAGAGCTTCAGATGCTCAGACGGAACAGAGGGGTTCATAAGCCGCTCATATCAAGGCTGGAAGGACCTTGTGCCCACTGCGGAGATAAGAAATGCCGCTGTGATACCACAGGCAAGTATGAAAGTCCACTGTACCACAAGGAACCGGAAGAGGAACGGGAAGAATGCATTGAATGCGGATTCTGCGCAGCTGACTGCGATTTTGGTGTAATCGCAGAGAAGATCGAATTCCTGCCCATGGTGGAATTGCTGAAAGAGCGTAAAACACCTATTTTTGCTGTGGTTGCGCCGGCTATTGCAGGGCAGTTCGGCGAGAATGTGACCATGGGAAAACTGCGTACTGCGTTTCAGAAGATGGGCTTTGACGACATGATTGAAGTTGCGCTTTTTGCAGATATTCTGACCATCAAAGAAGCATTTGAATTCAACCGACTCGTTAAAAAGGAAGAGGACTTTTTCCTTACCAGCTGTTGCTGCCCTGTTTGGTTTAATCTGATTAAAAGGAATTATCCGGATATCTATGAACATCTATCTCCTTCTGTTTCTCCCATGATTGCGTCAGGTAGGATCCTTAAACGGCTTTATCCAGACGCAAAGATCGTTTTCTTTGCTCCCTGTACCGCCAAGAAGGCAGAGGCGCTGGAGGAAGGGCTGAAAGGAGCGGTGGATTTTGTAATCAATTTCAGAGAACTCAAGGAAATCTTTCATGCACTGGATATCAATCTGGAGGATTTACCTCCCAATGATAAGGATTTGGCATCGTTAGGAGGGCGCGTTTATGCCAGAACAGGAGGGGTCAGCTTTTCTGTAAAAATGGTTGTGAACCGCCTTGATCCAACTCGTCTCATTAAGCTGAAATCCAAAAAGGTAGACGGCGTCAAGGAATGTCGTGAGCTCCTGGAAACACTGCGCAGTCAAGGAAAGGACAGGGCGAACTTCATAGAGGGTATGGCTTGTAAGGGAGGTTGTGTGGGCGGTCCCAGAACAAATATTGATACGGCAAAAGCAACAGAGCTGGTCAACGAATTTGGGGAGGATTCTTTGATTCTGACACCGCTTGACAATCTCAATGCGGTTAAGATCCTCAAACAGTTCAATATCTTATCCGTTGCGGATATTACGAAAAACGAAGAATTGGAGCATGTCCTTTCCAGAGAATAAAAGTACAGCCCTGATATCATGTGTTATTAAGAGCATATGGTAAAGTCGACATAAATTCGCTATACAATATGAAATATAAAGTAATTCGGCGATTAGTTGATATCAATTAGATGAATGGTTGCATCCAGTTGTAAATTAGAATATGACATTGGGCTGATAAGCAGAGACGCAGGCAGCGAAAAATTGCAGCTCCTCCAGTGTAGGAGCTTTTCTTCTGACTCGAAGTTCATCCTCGGGAAGAAATTTCTCAGGCGGCCTATATCGGTTCAGCACATAGCGTGGAACGATGGGAAGTTCCTGGGCCATGGTCATTAGGTCTTCTGCACTCAATTCTGGAAGTACCGTGGTTCTGACTTCAAAAGGTACTTCATTATCCAAAAGGATTTCAAGGGTTTTCAGGACTTTTGACGCATCGGAATCCATCCCGCAGATGCGGGGATAACGAGTAGCAGGTGCTTTATAGTCCACGGCGAAATAATCGCAAAGATTGCTGCGAATCAATTCTTCAATGATAAGCGGATTGGATCCGTTGGTATCAAGCTTGATCTGATATCCTAGCTGTTTTAAGCAGGTGAGAAAGGGGAGCAGCCCCGCCTGCAGCGTCGGCTCTCCCCCAGAAATGACGGCACCGTCCAGCAGACCTGCCCGTTTTTCCAGAAAATCCATCACGTAGCGGGGAGAAAGCAGCACATGGCTGCCATCTACCAGCTGGCGATTGTGGCAGTAAAAGCATGTGTAATTACACCCCGGAACAAAAATCACGCAGGAAACTAGGCCGGGATAATCAATCAATGAGCTTTTAACGATGCCGGATATATTCATGGATCTTACTCCTTAATTACATATTTGACCCGTTCTTTGTACTCTTCCTTTTTTCCTCGGTTAAAGTTCTGTATGGGACGCAGATACCCCACGACCCTGCTCCATACCTCTGTGGAAGAGCCGCACTCAGGACAGGAGAAATGTTCGCCGGAGAGATAACCGTGATTGTTGCAGATGGAAAAGGTAGGAGTGAGGGAGATATAAGGCAGCTTGTATTTGGTAAAAGCCTTTTGAATCAGCCTCTTCGCTGCACCCACATCTTTAATTTCTTCCCCCAGATAAAGATGAAGCACCGTTCCACCGGTATAGAGAGACTGAAGTTCATCCTGGAGATCGAGGGTTTCGAAAATATCATCCGTGAATCCCACTGGCAGCTGAGAGGAATTGGTGTAGTAAGGAGACTTTTCGCCAGCGGTAATAATTGAGGGATACCGTTTTTTGTCCTTCTGAGCAAGACGATAACTCGTTCCTTCTGCCGGGGTCGCTTCCAGATTGTAATAATTTCCGGTCTCCTCCTGAATATCCTTGATCACATCTCTCATATAGGTAAGGGTACGCATGGAAAAAGCCTGACCTTCCGGACTTGTCAGGTCATATTCGGGGCCAAGCAGATTTAGGCAAGCCTCGTTCATACCCAAGAGCCCAATGGTGTTAAAATGGTTGAACCAATACGTTCCTGTTCGTTCGTAGACTCCCTTCAGATAATTTGCTGAATAGGGGTAGAGCCCTTTCGCTGTCTGCTCTTCGATGACCTTTCTTTTGATTTCCAGACTGTTTCTCGCAATATTCATCTGCTGCCAGAGCCTGGTTTTGAATTCTGATTCGCTGGCGGATATGTATGCAAGGCGGGGCAGATTGATGGTGACGACACCAATGGAACCGGTAAGCGGATTGGAACCAAAAAGTCCTCCTCCCCGTTTGCGCAGCTCACTGGTGTCAAGCCGCAGGCGGCAGCACATAGAGAGCGCATCCTCGGGGGAAAGATCGGAATTGATATAGTTTGAGAAATAAGGAATGCCGTATTTGCAGGTGATTTCCATAATCTTCTGACTCACAGGGCTTTCCCAGTCAAAATCCTTGGTTATATTAATGGTAGGAATGGGGAAGGTAAACACTCGTCCCTTCGAATCTCCCTCCATCATAACATCGCAGAAAGCCGTATTCAGCAGATCCATTTCTTTCTGGAAATCACCGTAGGTTTTATCCATAATCTTACCGCCCAAAATCACATATTCATTCCGAAGGGTGGACGGGGGAACCAGATCAAAGGTTAGGTTTGAAAACGGGCATTGAAAACCAACGCGTGTCGGCACATTCAGGTTAAAGATAAACTCCTGAAGGGCCTGTTTCACCGTTTTATAGTCCAGATTATCATAGTGGATGAAGGGGGCACAATACGTATCAAAGGAGGACCAGGCCTGCGCGCCTGCCGTCTCCCCCTGCGTCGTAAAGGTAGAATTGACGATCTGCCCCAAAAAACTTCTCAGGTGCTTGGGTGGTTTTGATTCGACTTTGCCGGGCACGCCGCCGAAACCGCTCATCAGAATCTGCCGCAGATCCCATCCGGCACAGTAAGGGCCAAAAAAGCCCAGATCGTGGATATGAATATCTCCTGAGAGATGGGCATCCCTGATTTCTTCTGAATAGATTTCATGAAGCCAATAATTTTGGGTAAAGGCTTCCCGAACGTAATTGTTCAGACCGTTAATTGATTTTTGTGTGTTTGCATTTTCGTTGATCTGCCAGTCGGAATCATTAAGATATTCGCCAAACATATTGATTGTCGCTCCGATCAACGCATTGGATTCCCGGGCAGAACGGCGCTTTTCACGATAGAGTATGTAGGCTTTTGCGGTTTTGGCGTGGCCGTTTTCGATGAGAACCTTTTCCACGATATCCTGGATGCCTTCCACTTCAGCAATACCGTCGGGATACCTGATCTCAGCCATTCTCACCGCTTCCTCGGCAAGCTTCTCCGAGGTGGCGAAGTTATCTCCGCCGACAGCCTTTGCAGCCTTGAAAATTGCTAAAACGATCTTTTCCTTTTTGAAAAGAACAATAGAACGGTCGCGTTTGATAATTTGTTTCAGCACAGTAGATTACCTCCAAAGTTACCTAAGTAGATGGATAGAAATACAACATATTGAGCTTCGTTCGTTAGTGTGCACTACATATATATTATTCTTTCCTTTTTTCCATGTCAATATCACCTGACGTTTCATTGGAAAAATATTTAAACTTTGGCAGGTTGAGAGGACGGCAGGCTGACATCAAATCCTGAGCAGCCTGAGCCTCTATAGGCATGACCTCTTTTCTACCGCTGCAGATCCAGAGGTAAGGGCCTCTTTTCTACCGCTGAACCTCCAGCGGTTTGGTCTTGAATTCTACCGATCGGTATAGGAATCTGTACCTTGGGCAAAATCAAGAATCTCTGACTGTGACAATTCAAAGCCGTTATCCATTTGATCAATCTCATCATCGTGATAACCCCGCTCTGCAAGGTTGTAAAAATCCTGACGGATCGAGGCTTCGCTGTCCCGATGCTCAGCTGCATTCTCCGATAAAAGATCTTCCATAAAACCCTCCCGATTTTAATCATAAGTTACTGCTATTGTTCATCATAAGTTATGGCGCTCTGATACTGTTTATTAGTATCAGATTCGCATCTTGAAAATATACAAAATCAGAATTTTGACATGAAGAATGCCGGCAAACCAAAACCTTTTTTGGATTCACCGGCACTCAAAAAATTAGGAGAATTTGAGGCATTCTGTATGGTGTTATTCGAGCAATTACAATATGATGTCAGAGAACTCCAAAGAAGTGGCCTGTAAAATCTTACTTTCATTAATTACATGCGCCTTCTTTGGGCTGCCTATCTGGAGCGGCAGCGATATGGAAAAGGTTGAGCCATAATCCACTTCGCTGGCTACATCTATGGTACCACCGAGGTTATCCACCATGAGTTTGACTAAGTACAAACCAATTCCGGTACCCTCTGCCTGACGGGTCAGAGAAGTATCTGCCTGACCAAAACGTTCAAATATGATAGACTTCTTGTCGTCGGGAATGCCGATGCCTTTGTCCTTGATATCCACCTTTAGATAGGAACCTTTCTTATATAGTATGACGTTGATGCTTTTGTTTGCAGGGGTGAACTTGATGGCATTGGAAAGCAAATTTAGAATGATTCTTTCGTATTTTTCAATATCGGTAGAAATCATCAGTGTTTTACAGGATGATTGAAAGGTCAGTCTCAGCAGCTTTTGATCTGCATAGAGCTTTACAGACTCAACAATTTCATTTGTTAAAGACACTATTTCCACATTGGTTAAGCTGGATTTCATTCTGCCCGCTTTTAATCTAGTAATATCAAGTAAATTATCAACCAGACGCTGTTGTCGCAGCGAATTCTGCTTAATTTTATTGAGATAGTTTTTCATCTTTGCTGTAATGTCGTCCTTGCAGACAATTTCCATGGTTTGTATCGCTGCATTGATGATTGCGATCGGTGTTTTGAATTCGTGGGTAATCAAAGTAATAAAATTGTCCTTTAGTTCAATGGTTTCCTGTAGCAGCAACATTTCTCTTCTGCCCGCATCATGAAGCGCTTTTTCCTGAAGTTTTTTATCCGTGATGTCTCTGGTGATCCCGGTGGTTCCGATAATATTTCCGTATTCATTATATACCGGACTTTTATAAACCTCATTCCACCTTCCGTTTTCATTCTTCTCCTCAAAATGCACCTTTTTCTTTTTGGTTATAATGTCAATATCTCCAAAAAGAAAGGTGTCGGCCTGCGCTTTGGTGAATATCTCAAAATCGTATTTTCCGACGACATTTTCCTTCAGACAGCCGTATTGATCTTCGAAGGATTTATTGATTGCCATATATCGGCCCTGAAGATCCTTGAACCAGGCAACAAAGGGTAGGTTGTCCAAAATCGCCTGCATTTGAGACACCGGTTTCAGGGAAACTTCGCGATCTGTGATATCAAATACAATGGTATGTATGTAATTTTTTTGATTAATATTGACAACGCCTGAGTTTACCAGCACATTTTTCATTTCCCCTGTCGAAAGCCGATGCTTAAAAGTGAAACTGTTCTTTATGTGTGAAGCTGCCAGATTTAGCTGTGTATAAACCTGATCCGACCGCAGTGTGTTCAGATCGGTAATCTTTAACTTCAAGAATTCCTGATAGCTGTACTTGTAAAATTTACAGGCAGCATAGTTTGCATCGACAATTTTCAGTGTTTCGTAATCAATTATCAGCATCGCTGTAACGCTGTTTTTGAAAAAGGCATCGTAATACTGGTCATTGTCCTGTTGGTAATAGACCCCCATATTTCCCTTCCTCGCTACAATATCTTCTTTGTTTTTCGAAATTTCTACACCATTATATCAGAGCTGAAAAAAAGTAGGAAACGTTTCGCTCAACAAAGTTAAGCGAAAAACGACATAAGATGACACAAAAAAATGGAAAAAAACAGCCATTTCGATCGTTTGTCGATTTGGCTGCTTTCGCCTTTACATTGTCTCATAATGTCGGGAGTTGATGCAACTAAAGCTCGAATAAAGTCGTTGTCTATAATCTGAAATCCCGAAGGCCGCCGCCGATTTCATTCAGATTACGTATTACCAACTCACGTACCTTTTCTCTGGGGATATTGGACAGCTCGGATGAAATCAGGCGCTCGCCGATTGTCTTCGTTTCTGGAGAGGAATAGTCTTCCAGGTACTCTTTAAGCGTCATCAGGGCATTGGGGTGACAGCAGTTTTGTATTTCACCGTTCTTGCTCAGGGCCATAAAACGGTCTCCCGTGCGGCCTTCCCGATAGCACGCGGTGCAGAAGCTGGGGATATAACCAAGGTCCATAAGCCATTTGACCACTTCATCCAGTGTTCTGGTATCGGCAACATCAAACTGCTCTGACTTCATATCGTCAGGTTCCGGCTCTGCATAGCCGCCTACGCTGGTTCTGGAACCACCGCTGACCTGGGACACTCCAAGATGGAGTACTCTCTCCCGGCAACGCTGGCTCTCACGGGTGGAGACGATCATTCCGGTATAAGGGACTGCAAGTCTGATGCAGGCTACGATCTTAGCGAAGGTATCATCTGTAATTCCGTTGTCAAAGGAATCTGCGTCAATACCGTCTGCGTGCCTGATTCTGGGGACGCTGATGGTGTGTGGGCCTACCCCGTAGGCTGCTTCCAAATGCTCTGCATGCATCAAAAGACCTACAAAATCATAGCGATAAAGCTCCAGACCGAAGAGGACACCGAGACCCACATCGTCGATGCCGCCTTCCATTGCGCGGTCCATGGCTTCTGTATGGTATGCATAATCATGCTTTGGGCCCGTTGGATGGAGCGCTTCATAGCTCTTTTGATGATACGTCTCCTGAAAGAGAATATAGGTGCCGATCCCTGCATCACGAAGCTTCTGATAATTTTCCACTGTAGTGGCTGCGATATTGACATTGACACGCCGTATCGCACCGTTTTTATGATGGATTCCGTAGATGGTCTCTATGCTTTCCAAGATGTATTCAATGGGATTATTTTTCGGATCTTCTCCCGCCTCGATGGCAAGACGCTTGTGTCCCATGTCCTGAAGGGCGATGACCTCTTTGCGGATTTCCTCCTGAGTCAGCTTTTTTCGTGCAATATGGCGGTTCTGGGCATGATAGGGACAATATACGCAGCCGTTAATGCAGTAATTGGAAAGATAGAGGGGGGCAAACAAAACAATTCGATTTCCGTAGATATCCTTTTTCATCTGCTCTGCAAGGGAGTAGATTTTATTGTTCTGTTCTTCCAATTCGCATTCCAGGAGAACGGCAGCTTCCCGATGTGTCAGCCCTTTTCTCTGACTGGCTTTTTCAAGAATTGAATCGATCAATGCAGCATCCTTTTTATAGGATTCAGCATAAGCGAGGGATTCCAGGATCTCATCATGGCTGATAAATTCGACAGCCTTAGCGGATGTTACATCGTACAGATTCACATGATTCATATCCTTAGTATTATTCGTATTATTCATATCGTTCATATTCGATCCCTCCTTACAGCGTTTCAGATGGACATCGAGTGCCATCGGATTCCTGATTGAGCAATTTTGAATCTCCTCTTGCAACAACGACTTGATAGCCAACCCGGTTCATTCGGCCCTCTATGCAGTGACGGCACTCGGCAGCTTCGTCGCCTGTGCAGATTTTGTTGTCATAAAGAAGATATTTATCTCGAACCTCTCTGGGGGATAGATTGGGCATGACCACATTACCACCCGCCAGAATTCCTTTTTCTCTGCCCATGGGATCGATGGTACCCAGCGCAGTGGTCGCAGGCAGCAGTACTGCGGGGAGCATGAGGCGGATCAGTCCCAGGAGGAACAGCGTCAGCTCAGCAGTGCCGGAAGGCTCCTTTGCAAAGGGCGTATCATGGTGGGGGATAAAGGGGCCGATTCCTACCATCTGGGGCTGAAGTTCCTGTAGAAAGATCAGGTCCGAAGCAAGGTGAGCGGTTGTCTGACCGGGGGAACCCACCATAAATCCGCAGCCAACTTGATATCCGATTTGTTTTAATTCCCAAAGACATTGTTTGCGGCTTGCTAGTGTCATGGATTCAGGGTGGAGCTTGCTGTAGTGATCCGGATCTGCAGTTTCGTGTCGGAGCAGATATCGTTCCGCGCCGGCCGCATAATATGCCCGGTAGCTTTCTGCACTACGCTCTCCAATGGAAAGGGTAATGGCACAGTCTGGAAAGCAGCTTTTTATTGCACGGATGATTTCGATAAGAACTGGATCACTAAAATGACCGTCCTCTCCGCCTTGAAGTACAAAGGTACGAAAGCCCAGGCGGTATCCATCTTCGCAGCAGGACAAGATCTGCTCCTTCGTCAGCCGATATCGCTCCGCATTTTTGTTGCTTCTGCGGATTCCGCAATAGTAGCAATCATTTTTACAGTAATTTGTAAACTCGATGAGTCCGCGCAGATATACGTCGGTGCCGTAGTGCTTCTCCCTGATCCGACGGGCTTTTTCGAAGAGATATTCGCTAAGATCTGCGCTTCTGTTCACGATGAGCATGGCATATTCTTCAGAAGAAAGCTTCTGCTCTCGCTCCAGTTTATCGATAAGCTGCTTCATTCTGTCCATTTGTTCGATTTTGTCAAATGCAGTCTGTTTCATAATCAACCTTCTTTCAATGCTTCATTGCTGATCTTAGAATAAATGGTTTTGGTGCTGACTCCCGGCAGCATTCCCAGTTTGCCGGAAAGTGAGCTGATTTCATCCCCGGGAGCATCCAGCGCAATGCTGATGACGGATATGCCGCGCTTGGGATAGGGAACGCCCATGCGTCCGATAATATACTCTGCATACTGATGAAGAATGCGGTTTAGCTCCTCCACAGAATTGTGATTTTCAATGATTACTCCAATCAGTGCCACTCTTGATTCCATGTAATCTTTCCTTTCTTTAAAAAGTGGGTACGCCACTTATTCCGTCAAGATCGCTTGCAGCGATGCTCCCTGCAATAAAAAAGCGCCTTATCAAGGCGCAAAAAATAGCAAAGAACAATACAATTGATCCGTTCTATTATCAGTGCCTTTCCCCTCAGGCGTACCTTCGGGCGTCAGAACAACAAAATATTATTTATTTAACGTAATAAAATCATTATACGTTAAATGATGCGTGTAGGCAAGGATACAAAAATAAAAAATCCGTGTTATAATTTGAGAGAACTGAACGGTTGCAGTAATTATATTCGGTTCAGAAGGGACGGAGAAATTAGCATGGAAACATTGAAGGATAAGCAATTTTCAGGGAAAAAAGCGGTTACCGCTGCTCAGATGAAAGAGATTGAAAGATGGGCAGATGAAGCCGGACTTTCCTATTATCAGATGATGGAGAACGCGGGTAGAAGGGCCGCAGAATTTATCGCAACGCACCATTCTATAGCCGGTCAAAAGGTACTGATTCTCTGCGGCAGAGGAAATAATGGGGGTGACGGGTTTGTAGTCGCAAGAAAGCTGGAACAGATGGGAGCACAGGTAGCTGTTGCCCTTATAGAAGGCGAACCGAAGACCCCTGATGCCATGGAAAATTACAGGCTTTGCAAAGAATTAAACATTTCGGTCCTATGCGGAGCAGGGGAGAGCGACGCAATCCTCTCGCAGGTTAAGAAGGCAGAGATCATCGTGGATGGAATCTTTGGAACCGGGTTTCGTGGGATCTTGGGTGAGACGGTAAGGAAAATAACCGAGCAAATCAACATTTCTATTGCATCGGTGTACGCGCTGGATATACCGAGCGGGGTCAACGGAGACAGCGGCGAAGCCGACATTGATTCCATTCGTGCTGATTTTACGCTGTCGTTTCATCGCCTGAAACCAGCTCATACCATGATCAAAGCCATAGAATATTGTGGAGATGTTGTTTGCCTTTCCATTGGAATTGAGGAAGTTTTGAAGGAAGAACGCCAATAAAAGAAGAATCAATCAAAAGGACGGATATCCGTTGCAGTTCGCCCTGCTTCAGATAATCCATCCTTGCTCATGACTTGTTATTTTACTCCTCAGAGTGATTCTTCCCTTTGATCTTCCGGACGTTTCCCGTTGGATTTTTTTCGCTGCCGTACGCATTCTGTAAGGAGGTACTCAATCTGGCCGTTGATGGACCGAAAGTCATCCTCCGCCCAGGAAGCAAGCTCTTTCCAGAGCGTCGGCGATAAGCGTAGTAAAAGTTGCTTTTTATCTTTTTCTTTATTGTCCATTCATCAACCTCCTGCCTTTCCCATTGTATAACATCGGGAATCTAGACCGCAACAGATTTCCCTTTGTCAGGCGGATGTGTGCAGGATCAATAAATGGATCCGCTGTTCACAATGGGCTGGGCGTCTTTATTTCCGCAAAGAACCACCAGCAGATTGCTTACCATTGCAGCCTTGCGTTCTTCGTCCAGATGCACAACATTATTTTCGTTAAGCTTCTCAAGCGCCATCTCCACCATTCCGACGGCACCTTCTACGATCATTTGTCTTGCATCAATAATTGCAGATGCCTGTTGTCTTTGAAGCATAGCTGCTGCGATTTCGGGCGCATAAGCCAGATGTGTAATTCTAGCCTCGATAATTTCAAGACCTGCGATGGTTACCGCATTTTGTATCTCCGCCTTTAGCTTCTCGGCAACTTCCTGGCTACTGCCTCTGAGGGACTTTTCCTGATTCTCATTTTCAGAATCGTAAGGGTAGAGTCGAACGATATTACGAAGGGCGGAATCACACTGGATCGATAGATACTCGGTATAATTGTCCACATTGAAAGCTGCCTTTGCAGTATTTACTACCTTCCAAATCACTACAATTCCTATAATAATGGGATTTCCCAGCTCATCATTGATCTTCTGCTTATCGTTGTGGAGTGTCATCGTTTTCAGTGAAATAATTTTGCTTGCTCTCTTTACTCCCTGCAGATTCGTCTTGCCTTGGGCTGCCAGCATATCGGAAGCAGCTGTGGCTGCCTGAGGAGCCTCCGCTCCTGGATGAAAGGCGGTGACAAAAGGATTCACAAAGAAAAAGCCTTCCCCCTTAAGCGTGCCGTAATATTTACCGAAAAGGGTAAGAACCAGTGCTTCGTTCGGCTTGAGTATTTTCAAGCCTGCGAAAAGGATCGGCCCGATCAGTCCGAAATAAACTGCACTTATTACGATGAGTGCGATCATTAGTAAGCCGTAAAGTCCATATGTGCCTGATGCTTTCTCTATAACCGCATATACGAACAAGCCAACGGAAGCCAGCATAAGGATCAGATTCAGGATTAGCATCGTCATACCACTCGTGTATTTGGGTGTAATTTCTTCATAATGCATTTTTTTTTCTTCTTTATTGATTGTCGTTGTCATAAAAAAAACCCCTTTCTTTTTCTGACTGAACGATTGATATCACATTGATATCATATTCATATTATATCGAAGGAGAAAAAATGTCAATCAATCCAAGAAAAATAATATTACATTCCGATTACAGCATGGAAGATAAGAGCGCTGAACGGCAGGGCATAAGGTGTAAAATGCTGGGGGTATGGTTGGATGGAGTTGCGTTTTTGTATTGACAGGAACAGCGAAAAGGAGGATAATAACAATCAAAGGTCTATATTCATAACAGAAATTCAAGCTTATGAATTGATAAGGTGGGGGCGATTAACTCAGCAGGCTAGAGTGCCATCGTCACAAGGTGGAAGTCGTTGGTTCGAATCCAATATCGCCCACCAATTGCAATTGATTCAGTTGCTATGAATGCAACCATTCAGATTAACTTTAATACATAGGGCATTCATAAGAACGTATCATTAAATCAATGAGCCGAAGGCAGCAATTTGCTGCCATTTGTCTTTTTTGTGTTTTTTGCATTTCTTGATTATTTTTGATTGAAGTTTTATTTTCAGAGTAGTATAATTTCCTCGTTGACAGAGATTGATCCGGGGAATTAGCTCAGCTGGGAGAGCGCTGCGTTCGCAATGCAGAGGTCAGGAGTTCGATCCTCCTATTCTCCACCAAGCGAAAATATCCACCCAAGGGTGGGTATTTTTTTCGTTTCTGCACTGTTGGAGGAGCGAGCTCCTGACCAAAGAGGGTATCGGGAGATGTAATCTCCTGATAAAAAGTATATCGGAATTTGGCGATTGGTGTTGGAACTAGGCGATATACGGATCACCGCTTCGGGGGTGACAGGCATTGAAGATGCCGCCGATAGGGGGCAGCGCCCCATGCGGGGCATGTGAGAACATGCCGGGAAGGAGTTTGATCCTCCCATTCTTCACCACAATCTGTCCGAAAAGGACAAAACAAAACGCTGAAATGTTGAAATTACGGCATTTTTATTCAATCAGATATTCCAATATCATTATTAATGAATCACATTGACGATGATCATAATTAATGGAATGAAGTTCAATGATCCGTGGACAATAATACCAACACAGGTGTTTTTTGTTTTTTGCACAACATACGAAAGGGAAAGTGCTGTCATCAGCAAAGTAATGATATTCCATTTCCAGAAAAGATGCCACAAACCCCACATAGTTCCATGAATCAGCCATGCATATTTTCCGTATGCCAGCTCTTGCCGCGGCAGCAAATATCCCCGGAACAGAAATTCTTCACCAAAAATGTTAAAGAACCAGCCGACAAAGTAAACCGGAATAACCCACCATTTTCCGGAGAGTTCCATTCCGAACATCATTCCGTTCGTCGACGGAGCTAAATTTGGATTGATTTCAGGGGGTAAGTAGGGGGGCGGTGCGAAAAATGGAATCTGTGCCATTATTTTGCCGATGGGCGGCTGGACAAACAGTAGCACAACCAGCCAGAAAACCAACAATTTGGCAGTCCACATCCAGGTTTTACGATCGATTTTGTTCAATCTGTATCTGTTCTTGATGACTAGCCACGAAAGCTTGTGACCTTCGGCTTTGACCAGCAAAAAAGCAATGATAAAAATTAAAACAAATGGTAAGTAAAAGAAAATGAGATAGCCGACCATAAATGATATCCCGGTCTTCATCATACTTGGAATGACGACATAGAGCGAAAGAAAAATCAAGGTGAAACTGATTCCAAAGATTGCGACAGAGGCCAAAAGAGAAAGGGGCTTTATAGATTTTGCAGTTTGCATAAATATTCTCCTTTTAAAATTAGATATTATTCAAGCCGCGCCAAAGAATATCCAGTTGGGTTTTGTAAACAGCGGATATATTCGCGAAGCCAACATCCTTTAAGGTAAATGGAACGCCGATCAAAATGCTGTTCAGTGAGAATTCAATGGTTGTAAGATCGAAATTGCCTGACAGTTCACCTGCCACCTTGGCGTTTTCAATTGCAGAAATAAGCATTTTTCGAAAACCCAGCATAGGAATTTCTTCGGAGACTATTGTGTCGAATCCCCAGAGAAATGCTTCGGCTTTGGTCAAGCATCCCATCTTGGACGTCTCCAAATCGGCGCTGAAAATACTCGAAAAAATCTGAAATGCAGCTTTGGGCTGCTTGGCAAATTTTCTACCCAGTTCTTCGTATGCCGTCCAGATGCTTTCCAATCCCGCGACTGGATGCCTTTGCAGCACGATGTTTTTAGTATCAATGATCCAAATCTGCAGCAAGTAAAAAAACACGTAATGGATCGAACTGAAATAATTAAAGAACGTTCTTTTTGATACTCCGATTTCTCTGCAGACATCGGCAATGCGGATCTGATCAAAGGATGTTTCCTCAAGTTTCTCCAAGACCAAATTCACGATGGCGATTTTTGTTCTTGCATATTTTTCTTCACGAAGCGAAATGCCATATTGCTCTAAACTAATCACTGTTTTCGGTAGCATCTTTATACCTACCTCTTCTTTCTAAAAAAATTGCATTAAATGCAATATTGCATTATGCGCAAAATTATATCGTGCATAAATCCGACTGTCAAGGAAAACCGCCTAAGGGTAGGTATTTTTTCGTTTCTGTACTGTTGTTTGAGAAATGCAGTTGGCGTTCTAATTTCACAGGCGTGTAGTATCTTGTCAATTGAAGCTATGATGTGTTAAAATATTCAACGAATCTTGGCGTTGCATTGTAACGTTGGTGACGATATGGATCTGAAAGGAGGCACAAGCCGATGATTCGCATTGCAATCTGTGATGACGAGCCACAGGAGCTTGAGCAGGCTGGCAGCTTTCTCAAAAAATATGCTTATGTACATCCGCAATATGAAATGAAAACAGACTTTTTTTCCGCTCCGTTAGAAATGCTTACTTATATTTCGGAGAACGGCGGATTTGATGTGTTGCTGCTTGATGTCTATCTGCCGGGTATTCTCGGCACGGATGCGGCGCAGGAGCTGCGGAATATGGGCGATAACTGCCAGATAATCTTTCTGACCACCTCACGGGATCATGCGATCGATGCTTTTTCGTTAAATGCTGTGCATTATTTGGTGAAACCTTATTTTGAAAAAGAATTCTTTGCAGCATTTGACAAGGTGATCAACAACCTTGAAAAGAGGGGCGGGGCATTTATTACTGTCAAATCAACCGATGGCATCAGCCGCGTCGATCTGGAAAAGCTTATCTATTCTGAAGCCAATAATCATCTGCAGCGCTTATATCTTTCCGACGGCAGGACGATCTCTGTGCGAAAATCCTCCGCGGAGTTTTACGAACTGCTCGATGCAGACCCGCGCTTTTACAAATGCGGCAACACTTATATCATAAATATGGATTATATCGTTGAACTTTCATCCAAGAACGTTGGTTTTTCTACCGGTGCTAAAATTCCTATCCTCAGCCGAAAATATACAGATTTCAAAAGACAGT